>NZ_JBGONI010000037.1:9609-46701 GCF_041439035.1 Vibrio sp. 1F263
GCGAGGTGACGATGGCATTGGTCACCTCCACGTCCACTGTGTTACTGGTGACTCCGTCTAGGAAAGCCTCAACCGTCGTGGTGGCGACTGTGTCCCCAGACAATAAACCAGTAGGCGTGACCGTTGCTGTCTGTGGTTCATCCGGTGTCCACGTGACCGAACGGCTGACATCTGATGAGGTCCCATCACTGTAGGTCGCTGTTGCAAGTAACTGTTGTGTTTGACCTTTCGCGACTAAGACCTGTGAAGGCGTGACGGTGAGCGAGGTGACGATGGCATTGGTCACCTCCACGTCCACTGTGTTACTGGTGACTCCATCTTTAGTGGCTGTGATCTTTATAAATCCTAACGCTTTGCCAATTAATTGTCCCGGTTCTACAAAATATCCAATGTTCTTGTTATTAGAGCGCCAAATGCTTAAATCAGTTAGCACCTTTGAAGAGTGATCAGAATAATAACCTACTGCGACGAAAGCTTTTTTGTTCCCCTTCCTCATCGTTAATTTACTTGTTCCCCGAATTCCTGATGAGGAGACGCTAATATCGATCCGTTCTAATGTTATTGCTGGTTTTACATCAACCTCTTCTGACAATTCTAAATTACAACCTGCCAAGAAGAGTATAATTAATATATAAAGGGAGATAATTTTATTCATGGCTATAGCTAGTATGGTTATAAATTAAAAATGATTCTTATAAATTCGATTAATAGCAGAGGAAATGACAATCATTTAAGATAATTAATAAATTATTTAACATAAAGCAATGATTTTATATTTTTAATTAATTATCTTTATTTATAAATATAATCATGAATAAACCCTGCATTTCGCTTTCAAATAGTACTAACTTTAGCGTTTAAAATTGGAAGATAATTAATTAAAAATAAATAATAAAAATCCCCCCCCATACAGTATTGATAGTGTTAACGTATTTTAACTAAAGAGAAAGAACTAAGCTGAGCTCAGCTCAGCTGCAAGGAGATTATCAACAATGGTTTATCAATGGGCAGTATTTCGTCATCAGCATCCTATTTTCGGGGGAGGATGTGAACTATTTGTTGTCCTGCTCGCTTTTTTATCAATAGCCTTACCTCTAATATGTGAAGAAAGCTTATTAATACTAGGAATATCTTTAGGACTTGCCATCATCTGCTTTACTCTATTTTTACTTTTTGCCCAAAGTGACAAGATCCGAAGGTCTATGCCTAGCTAGAAAAATGCTATTAAGTCCTTAAAAAACTAGGAGCTCTTCCCTCGTTTGCTTGGGTTTTCAGCATATCTATCTAAGTGACTACTCACCGCCTATTGGGCGATGCTTCTTATTTCGTTAGCCATTGCTCGATAGTATCAAGACTTACGCAGCTTCCATAAGCAGAGACGATTATCCAACCGCCTTTAATTCTAGAAGGCCTTTATCACGGATATTAAGGGCGGCGTTTAAATCACGATTTATGTCTGTAGTGCCGCCTGATGGACAATCCCACTTGCAAACCGATAAGGGCATTTCTTCCACTTTATGACCGCAACAACAGCACGTTTAGAGCTTGCGTCCCACTGATTTAGTTTAACTAGATATTTGCCTTGCTCTTTTAGTTTGTACTCCAACTTAAAGACAAAACTATGCCATGAGGCGTCCGCTATGTGTTTCGCCAGTTTGCGGCTTTTCATCATGTTTGTTGATTTCAATGTCTCAATTATCACCGCTTGGTTTTCGTCAACGAGAGTTCGAGAAAGCTTATGTTGAAAATCAGCACGAGCGTTAGCCACTTTTTCGTGGCATTTGGCAACGAGCAATCTAGTTTTTGCTCGATTGGCACTGCCTTTTGCTTTTCTAGATAGCTGACGCTGCTTTCGTCTGAGATTCTTCTCAGCACGTTTTACAAATCTTGGGTTAGCTGTCTTTCTACCGTTCGATTCAATAGCAAAATGAAATAGACCTAGATCAATACCAGTTACCTTGCTTAACGTAATGCTCTTAACCTTGCCTACAATCTCACGGTGATTATTCGCCTCTACAGGCTTTATTTTCGGGAGTTTGATGCACCATCAAAGACTTTTACACCAACACAGTGATAGCTCGATTGCTTACCGTGTCTACGTTTGAATGTGGGTACTTGGCTTTCAACTTCGGATTAAAGAAGTTATCAAAGGCTTGGTGACGATTGAGTACAGATTGCTGCAAGACGGTTGAATCATCTTGCTTCAACCAGTGGTATTTACGCGATTTCTTGGCAACTGCAAGTAGTGGCTTGATGTCCTTTTTAGGATTCAGTAAGTTTTGAAAAAATCACCACTCCAAGACAAAGTTGCTTGGTAGTTACAATACGCATAATCGCCTGGTGCTCACAAAGAGCAAAAGCGTTGCTCGTATAACAAACCCGAACCGATTGAATGCCGAAAACGACTGGAATATCGAAACAAAATTCAGACCTATTGATGGCCTTACCTTATGAGGGTTTGATGCCGTCGCGCATCAGCCGACCTTAATCGTTATACAGACAAGAGAGTAAACCTTTGGCCGACGCGCGATGCTCGGAGGTTGTTTCTGTCGTCTTTTCCGTTTTCTTCGCATAGGCGTCGTCTTCTCGCATTTGTTTAATGGTGGTAGCACAGTCACACACTCTGATACTCACCCCTCCCCCCGGTGCCTTTAGTATTAAGAAGTCGATTGAATTCACCCAAATCACGTGCCTGGATATGTCAGAGGAAACCGTAGAACGTATTTTCATGTGACCCTCTAAACGCCAAAACGCACATCAAAACAAAACCCTGAGCACTTAAACGTCCCCTCCTCCGTTTGCACGAATCGCAACGCTGGAAACACAGACCCGTAAGTGGTGTACAGAATAATGTGATCCGCTCGCTCGTGAAGAAACCATTCACCAAAGCCAGCGCCATTTAATTCAATGAAAAAGTCACGGATTTCATGGAAAGCAAAACGACGCGACACCAATTGCGGAAACTGCTGCTTGATAGCTTCAACGAACCCTTGGCCTTTTAACGACGCGATATCAGCCTGTTGCTCTGGCGACTGACGACGACTGAACATTTTTAAACGCTGGATTTTGGAAACCCAATCAGACTTTCTTTTCGCCTCATCACGACACTTTTTGACTTGATAGCGCAACTTCAAGACCGCCAAAGATCTAGAGACATCATTTTTTGGTGAGCTTTCGTGCCCAGCGGCGAAACGCTGGTCGCTGAACTTTGATTTAGAGAGAGTTAGGCTTGAGTGTCGTTGTACCATGAGGAGTTTCCTTTCTGTTTGAGTATCACTTTTATGGAGCCGCTTGGCTGTCCGGCAAACGTTCTTGGTTCTCAAGGACAAGGGCGCGAAGCGTTCATATACCCTTGTCATTGGGGTTCAGAACGATCACGGTTAACAGCCTGTGAGCCCATCAAATGATGTGAGTCGAAAGGGAAATAGGCACATAAGACAATAAGCCTTTACTCGAACTTAATTAAAGTCAGTGAAAGGAGTGAGGAAGCGCAAGCGTTCTGGCCACGCCTTCGAAATAGGACGTTCTTCATCTCAAAGCCAGCCTCAGACAATTCTAGAGGGGTGATGAGGCTACCTTTTGCTCCGGTAAAGTGATTAGCTAAACAAACGAGGTCTTCCACGATCACCTTGCTTGGTCCGTTGCCATTGTTGGATCACTTTTTCATCAATCCAAAATGTCAGCCGACCCACGATTGCAGGGGTTGGGGTGTAGATTTAACCACACTGTATTTACATTAATATCAAATTTCTCTTTTACAGGGGTCCTGTCACCCCCAAAATACAGGCTAAAAATAACAATAATCTAAACTTTCTTATCTTGCTATCGCTTCAATTAATGCCAACCCACCACCTAATCGCAAAATTTTTGATTTAAAAGACTAGTAAAATCAAAGAAATGTCATTCTCAATACTCGATTGGACTCACTTGTAAGGAAAACATAATTGATAGTTAATTTATTAGTATTCGGTCTGCATTAAGAGTTAGGTGGAGCCTCGTTTAACTGATTTTAATCAAAGGTAGTAATATATGTACACAAGGACAAGAATACTGTTCTATTTGAGTTGTTTTTTTCTCTCCTTTAATGCTAGAGCGATCGATTTATCAAATAGTTACGTGACATTTTATGAGGGACCACAATTGAGTGATCAAGCATTTCTCTACCCTATACTTAGAGAGAAAGATACTCGGGAGCTCACCTATCTTGATGACCTCATTTTAGATTCTCTGAGAGGTGGGAAGTTGGGTTATCAATATTTTGATTCCGGTGGAACGAGCGCAACTTGTCAGGGGTCCAGAGGTGGTTTCATACCAATAGGCAAGAAAACCACCGTAAGAAATCTTAGAGTCCCGTCTTGCTACAACAGCTTAATCATGCGTACGCGCTTATGTCTTTATGACAAGGACAACAAGTATATTGGAGGAAATTGTACAGACTCTTACTATGGCCATACTTTTAATCCTTTAACAGAGAAGCCTAGTGACTATAGGTACAAGAAAAATGGGACGTTTGAGGGATGTGAGTTGAACCCGGTAAAAGTAAAGCTAAGTGACATCTATGAGGATTCGGCTTTAGCCCCTGAGGCAATACATACGTACTTTCCTATTGGAACTTGTCGCGCGGTGCATTTAGAAAGTCCTGACTATAAAAGTTTTACCTCGATTCTCTCTCAGATGCATCCTAAAATATATAAGCGCTTAGGACCTAAGTGCACAGTTCTAGAAACTGAACCAGTGTCTCTAGCCCATACTAATGGGACAGTTATTCATCCTAGTATCAAACCTACAAAAGTAGGTTGCTTATAATTTTTTGCTATGTGTAGTGGTCAACTGAAATTGGCCACGGTTTTAGAGGGTACCCAAGACAATCTCTCTGATTCATTAGGTGTGAGGCCACCATTATAGTGATGTGGCCTCAATTGGCTGTAATAGCCAATGATGTATTGGATAATTTATTGTTGAGCCTCAGAAAAGCTACGATAACCTACTGTTGGGATCCACTCCGTCTTTAAGCTTCTAAAGAAACGTTCCATTGGAGCATTCTCCCAGCAATTTCCTCGTCGAGATAAACTTTGTTTTATCTGAAAACGCCACAGTAACTGACGATATTTTCTACTCATCTAGTGACTATCTTGCTCGCTGTGGAATGTAGCCCCTTTAGGCTTTCCTATACTGATGTCTCGGTAATTGACAGCTAATCGAACCAAGCGTTTTCATTAGCTTTGTTGCTAGATAACGGCTCAGAGCTACGCCTTGATTTATCACCAGATCAGCAATAGTTCTCGCTCCCGAAGAGCCATTGCTTACCGCTGCGGTCCTCACCTCGCTTGCGGTCACCCCCTCATAAATTCCGTTGTGGAAGGTCATTAATGGCGACGGCAACATACAGCGATAACACTTCATACGATGTAAGCGATTCCTTGACGTGGACGTCGAATGAGCTGAGCACGGCAACGATGACACCTACTGGCTGGTTGTCAGGGGTTGCGGTTGGCAGCACGACAGTCACGACAGCTGAAGATGGAGGCATCACCACTCACACAATCGACGTGAATGTGTTCACATGTAGAGTTACTGGATCTTCATGTCTTGAGAGCTTCGATACTGGGAGTAGGAAGATGTTTATCAACTCACCATCAAAAATATTCCTAAATAGCCTCGGCGGAGAAAATATTGGTTTTACAAAAAAAAGGAGTTAAAAGGGTTATTTAATACATACGGTAATATGTTTATCGTGCGAGTCTAGGCGCTCAGGATAAATTACTGGTCAGGGACGAATCGAGGTCCTGGTTTGAGTGTAAGACTCAAAAATGGCAGCGAAGGAACCAGTATGCCAGACAACGAGTTTTACGCCCCCTGCGTCTCAGACCCTTCACGGTTGAACCCTCGCGCTTGTGATTCTAGCCCTAAACCACCGACTAAAGTAGGGGGTTCTTTGTATAGTTTTGATGTCTTCCCAACCTCGCCCCTTTTTTCATCCCAGTCTTCATAGCAACTAGAATCAATAGCTCTAGGGTGACCACGTTCCAAGAAAGCGGCGCAATCTCGCGTCATAAGCACCGCCTCCAGCTCCCCGTATTTGTTTGAGTAAGATCGGGAGCACTTATCTCTACGCACGTTTTTGTCTTGAATGAGACCTCGACTTGCTTTGCTCTGAGGCTGATACAAGTATAATCCGGACAAATGAGCCAACCTAAATGTTCAGGCGTCCTAAGTGAGACTTTCGGAGTTTTTCCTGGCGTTTTGCTTTTAGTTGGCGAACCCACGTAGACTTACCCACATCCATGAATTGGGCTGCTTCAATGACCGATTCAAAAAATTAAATTTTTATTTAATTACCTATAATTAAATAATTAAACCATAGAAAAAACTTTAACATTCCATTCAATTTATTTGGGAAGATAACTCCTTTAAAACCTAAAACATTGGTTTCGCTCTCCAGTTAAATAGAGGGGGAATTTAACTATGAAATTATTAATTACTCTTCATAAGGTTGGAAAATTTTGGGGGGTAACCCTAGGCCGTGGGATTAAAAGCTAGCTCCCAGATTCGCTTGATAGAGTGCACCTCTCTTGCAAAGGGCTCGTTATAGTGAGCCTTACCAGCGCAGCACGTTCGCGAAGTGAGCTTAAACGACCAACATGATAAAAGCGGCAAGAACTGCCTTATGGTTATTAATTTTTTGGAGTTTACGATGCGGTTAATGATTTCAGCTGTGGTGGTGGTTTACATAGGCTATTTCTTTCCAAGTTATGTCCTGCTTGATTACTACCTGAGCATTACCCGAGAGTGGGCATTAAATCCGACTTTGGATCGAGCACTCTACTCTGCTTTCGCCTACTATTTTCTACCTGTTATCGCTTTTTTCGTGCTATTTGTTAGTGCTCGGCGAGATAAGCATTGGAAGCAGTACTTAACCTCTTGGCCCAGAAACGTATGTACATGGGGTGAAGGCGCGTTGATATTGATTGGGGTGATTTCATTAAATTCCGTATCAAATTATCTTCAATATATTATTTTTGATTGGTTTTCCCCGGGATCTTGGCAGGCCCAATCCTACAATTTTACCCCTTTATTTTCGGCCTCTGATGGAGTAATTGATTGGTCGAGTGTGTTGCGAAGCGCTCTAGACGGTGTGCTCATTTCTCCCGTGATAGAGGAGCTCCTGTTTCGTTATTTGTTGTTTGTTATTTTCAGGTCCATTTTTGGGGTTACTAACGCCGCATTACTCTCAAGCTTAATATTTGCTTCAATACACCAGTGGGCGCTGGACGCATTTATGTCTGGGGCGTTTCTATGTTGGGTCTTTGAGCGATATCGCCGCCTAGGAGTAGTCATTGTCATTCATGCTTGCCATAACCTGTTTATTTTACTTTATGATCTTGTCTATTATTTAAGCACTCAGCTTCACTTTAACCCTTGGGAGGCGGTTGATATTAGTATTATTGCGTTGCAAGTGGGGTATCTAGTGATTTTTTCACTATTTATTGATTATCAGCGTAGAGGGTTTAAGGAGAGGTAAGGTTTATACGGGGCGGTCTACTTTACGCCTTTATTTTAAATTCACTTGGTTGAGTTTTAGCGTGCTTTGGTTGTCAGCCACTTTTCTCCTCCATCATAAAAGTGAAATGAACGCTACGCGATTTTCACAATGAAAACAGTGCTGCCAAGAGGGAGTAAGGAAAGGATATTTAAAAGTTAGTGAGTGGTCTAAGCAAGCAATTGTCTTGCCTAGCTTCTCCGTTCCCTTCAAATCTCATTTTTAATTATAGTTAAATAATAAGTGTTTTTTTACCCAATCCTATAGCTTTGTTGATTCATCAAAAACCTATGGTTAAATAATATGCGAAAAATAATTGAAACTCAGTCAGCCCCTAAAGCTATTGGCCCATACTCTCAAGGGGTGATTTCTGGAGGGCTAATTTTCACTTCCGGACAGCTACCGCTTCACTCACAATCAGGCTTGATGGTTAAATCCTGCCTTGAAAAACAAACGACTCAATGCCTAGAGAACATGAGAGCCATTTTGCTACATGCGAATACTGATGTGTCAGACGTAGTGAAAACAACCGTTTATCTTACCGATATGGTGAGCTTTTCAATTGTGAATGAAATTTATAATGATTTTTTCATTAAACATGGTGCCAATTATTTTCCCGCAAGAACCTGTATCGAAGTGTCAAAACTCCCTCTCAATGCCATGATTGAGATAGAGGCCGTTGCTGTCGCACCTTAGCCGTTAACGTTTCGTAATTTTTTAGCTCCAGGGTGCCTATGTCGTAATTGTCATCAACAGCGCGAAAAATCCGAATGAGAGCATATTTGGTACGCTTAACTACTGAGCAAATTGATTCCTTAAAATCAAACTTAGATAGTACCTTCTATTGGTTTCAAGAAGGTACTGTGCTCAACTTCCTTGCGATAGCAAAATTAAAGAGCATGTTGTAGAACTACTAAAACATCGAAAATAAGACACCTAACAAGGCCATCTATACCTCAGGAGGAAAAATGGAAAAGGTCATCCGAGAACTGGCTAAAGAAGTAGGTCGAGTTATTCAAAAACCAGAAATGAAAACTGACTTTGTAATCAAAGGTCTCGGCATACGAAGAGGTGAAGAGGCGTTAATCTATCGTATTCCCTCTCATTCTAAAAAAGCGTCTTTCTATGAAAAAGGAGTGACTCTCTCTGAATTCCAGTTCGCTTACGTACATTTAAAAGAATCGGGTTATTTTACGAGAGCTTGGTTTAATAAAAACCTCTCTGCTTGTGCAAAAGAAGGGGCGTGCAATTTTACAACAATAGGCGGGGTTTTTAGCATTTTAGGTGTGGCAGAATACACCTCAAAGGCGACCTATCAATTAAAGGCATAACAAACTGTTTAGTGTAACTCCCAACGCTTTGCATTTCTCTCCACTAAACTTACTAGACTCAAGTGATTCAATAGTATCACTTGAGTCTTCTGTTGGAGTCCTTCTCATGAAAGTCGAGCTTGTTACTTCCCTTAAGCGTCAAGCGACCAAAACCCTCACAGACCTAGCCAGTGCTGTTCACCGAACATGGGACCCCCTCTACGTATCTGGTTGATGTGGACACCAGTTTATGCAAAACCGTTTGGCTATTCTCGAAGGGCTTGCTGGCGGTGAACTCGCAATCTCAAAGGCAAAGCACTGGGTCCTGATGAAGCAAGGAAAAATGTCAAAATGGCTGAAGGGATTTGGAGTGAGCCCGCGTTATCGACTCTCAATAATTCGCGGAATACATTGCCCTTGAAAACCTGCTCGCTGCCAAACAACTCGTTCAAAACATCTTCGAAAGAGTCGAACGCCTCAGCTAATTTCCCGAGTCTGGGCGTCTTCCTCCTGATCTTAAACACCTCAATTCTCGTGAATTCGTGGTTAATCCTTGCCGTGTTTTTTACCAAGCTAAAGGTGTGCATCTTTAGTTCAGCTGAACTAACCGTTGAACTAAAAACGTCTCAAGACGCTCTTGAAGTACTCGACCGTGATCAGTTTACCTTAATGAACGACCCCACGGCTATACGGCTGAGACGGGAAAAATTATCGTTATAAAACAAGGCAAAGTGACGTTTTCTGTTGAGGCCCAGAGGCTCATCAGCCCGTTATTAACTATCACGAACACCACCGCTGAAAATGTGTTGCTCACTTAATGAGACGGAGCGGAACAATACGAAAAGCGATTGCTTAAAGTGATAGAAGGCTTAACTTGGCGACACAAACGGTAAGTATTTTAGTTCTTCCCCAAGTTTGGATTTTAAAAAACTCAATTATACCGTTAATGAGATGAAATATAATGTGGTGCGGTCTTACGCAAAAAGCATTCAAGCGCTAGAGTAGAATGCCCCGATGGACGGACATTATGCAAATTTTCGACAACAAGATGGTGCGAGAAAAATGACAGTGTTGGTAGACAATATGACCGTTATTGCAAGGATTTAGCAAAGCTAACCGTCCCCGAATTAACTGCGCTCACCAAGGAGCATGGGGAGTTCTATTCATACTTCCCAACGCTTCATTTCTTTTGGACGTCGAGTAAAATTGCGCCAGAAATCACCACGCAATCCGCCGGCGCTTCAGAGTTTCTGTCTATCACTTGGTTCTCAAGAATTTCAAACATCCATAAGAGCCATTCTTCTCTGGCCATCTGTGTACGGAACATTCAAGTTCCGTCGGCAACGCTATCGAAAGGCCGAGGGCTGGCTCGGCTTTTCAATGTCTTTATTAACGATGTTTACTGGGGCTCCAAGGTTTCGCCAGAGCGATGAAAACGGGCTGGAAATTTACTTCTTTCTAGGGCCACTCTGTATGAGCCTCAGCGATCCGAGGGATTTGGTTTCCATGAATTGACCCATTGCCGCCCAATGGGCAATGGTTTGGGACGGGGTCAGTCCAGAGCTTTTGGCGGCTCTGAGTGCTTGTTTGAACAACACTTGATCGATATAGACACTCACTTTCATCACTAATCCTTCTTGTTCATGCTTACTTTATTTAAATTTACTCGGAACCCAAGATTTTGCCGCTAGAGTTTATTTTAAAACCGTCCTAATAGGGCTCGATCGGCAAATAACCACGCCCCTCAGCGCTCGGGTTGCTCGTCCTTGACCGTGATTTGAATCTTTTGGGTGGGTAATTTTAAAATTAATAAGGCTAGACGCCGTCAAAAACGGGCAGCGCTTCGAACAGGACTAGTACGTTGATAACGATGATGCTCACACCGTAGATAAACACACCAACCAACACCAACTCTCCTCCAGGCACTTGGTAAGCCTTCGATTTTTTCTGATCTTCTTCACTCTCTTCAAGGTTGTTAAACGCTGGTCTTTGTAGTCTCGATTTCCTTACTAACAATGCCGGTACGATACATGCCCAAATCGCAGCGGCAGACGCTGCATAACCAATTGCGCTAAGAAAACCAAAAGGAAAAAGAAGAGAAAAAATAAGAGGCGGAATAAATGTAACCGCCCAGGTCTTGGTTCTTCCTTTGGAGGTAGCATCAAATTGAAAAAGATCGGCCAAAAAATCAAACACACCCAACCCTACCCCAATAAAACTCGACAAAATGGCCGCCGCTGAAAAAGCACTAATGACATTTGATAGGGTTTCTTCAGCCAACACTGCTTTTAAGCTGATGAGTAAGATGTCTATATTTCCACCTTCTGCAATTATAGGGCCGAAGCTAATTCTTGGTAAATTACCATAGATACTTAATAGCCAAATGGTGTAGATAAAGAACGCCATGAGCGTTCCGCCTACAATCGCCCTTTGTGCGAGCCTTTCATCAAGGTAGTAGTCTCGCAGAGTGGAGACGCTGTGCTGGTATCCAAATGAAGTTAAAGCAATAGGGAAAAACCCCCATACGTATTGCGCATACTCAAACTTTAAGTGAGCAGTATCCAACAAAGTAACAAGATTAACATTAAACCAAAGGCCAGCAGTCCCAAAAATAAAGCTGATAATCATAAATAGCATCAACACCATGGAAATGCGGTCAACTGTTTTTGTTGAATGCCAAACTAGTCCAGAAAAGATAAGCACAAAAAGGATAGAAGCTAGTTTAGGGGAAAGGCCAAAGTACTCCTTAATGATCAGTCCAGATGAAGTGATGTAAGCGTACAGTAAAATCCCTCCCACAAAGTAGATCATTAAGTTATTAAAAAAATTAACCTCTTTTCCTAACAAATCTTTTGTGATGGAAGAAAAAGACGACCTGTATGGATAATCTTTTAAAACTTCGAGTAACAGACAACCACTGGTTGTCATAATGAGCATAGTGAAGAGCAAAGCCATTAAAGCCCCGATGGTCCAGACCCCAGCCCCTGCAGCGGGAAGTCCAAGCATACCAGCGCCGACGCAAATGCACGCGACAATACAGGCTCCTCCAATCATTGAAGGCGGGGTTGTGCTCCTTACCTGTTTCATACTAGACATAAATAAATACCTTTCTTTCGTTAGTTCAATTGCTCTTATTAGACTGCTCCCCTTACAAGCTAGGGAGGCACAAAAAAGCGCTAGAACCTAGAATCTAGAACTTAATTTTAGGAATGACATATTAATTAAATTCTAAATTAGCCTAATATTTCTACCTATTTAACCTAACTAAAAAATATTGTTTCGATGTTGAGTGCAGAAGGTGTCAAAATCGGGGGGATTTAAGGTTCGTCAGAGAATGCGTGAAGCTGGTTAATGAGTAATCAGCCAGGTTCGCATAGATATAAACATGCAAAATTGGAGAGGCTAGACGCGATGATCTTACTTAGATTGGGTCTGGTTCAAAGTAGACCTACTTAAGCCGACGCGTTGTGGAATGGTCTTTATCAGATAAGCCTGATGCCACAATTTCAGGCAAGGAAAGATATGAGCTATTACTTGATGAGTTACTACAATCGGCCTCGGCCTCAGCACGCAACTCATGGGCTGTCGCCAGTAAATGCCGAAAATAGGCTTAAATCAGTGTCCGAAATGTTGACCACTTACACTTAACAGAATAACGTCTATCTTTTGGGGGGTCAGCGTGGTTTTTGTCTACGAGAGTTCGAGAGAGTTTGTGTTGAAAATCAGCGCGAGCGTTAGCGACTTTTTCATCGCATTTAGCTAATAGCAATCTAGCTTTACGAGATAACTACTTCTGCTTACGTCTGAGGTTCTTCTCAGCACGCTTTATAAATCTGGGGTTAACTGTCTTTCTGCCGTTCGATTCAATAGTAAAGTGAGACAGACCAAGATCAATACCTGTCACCTTACTCACTGTATGAAGCAAACTAGGCGCTTCCACTCCATCATCAACAAGGATAGATGCGTAGAACTTACCTGTTTTACTCAATCTGACAGTAATACTTTTAACTTTACCTACAATTTCACGGTGAATGTTCGCCTCTACAGGTTTCATTTTCGGAAGCTTGCGGTACATATGCGACTTTAAATGTAGAGCTTTGTGGTTCGCAAAACGCACAACGCCAAACTGAGCTATTAAAAACTCAGATTGCTCTTACGTTGGGTAAATGCGTGCCTTAGTTGCTCTTAACACTCAAAATCCTTAACTGTATTCATGAACAGTCTTATATCAACTGCTTCGGGCTGTCTATCTTAAAGTGCTATCGCACTTTCGCCTTATCTCCCCGCCCTCAGAGCTGGCGAGGGTTTACGGCGTGATTGCTAAAAAATCAATTACTCCCAGGACTGTGAAAATTCTTGATCTTTAAAGGCAGCAGCGAGGCCTGTGACTTGTTGTAATCGTAGAACTTCATCTTTATCCATTCCCAATTCGTAACAAATTTTATGATTTGCCCATCCCATCTCTTTGAGTTGAATAATCAGATCTGCAATCAGTTCAACTTGGTGTGAGCCACGCGCCAGGTTATGGCGAACAGAAGTCGATATGCAATTTTCTTCAGGCAAATTAAGGACCACCGCGGGGATGTACCCCGTTAGGGTTTGCAGATCTGGGTGGTTCAATAATAATTGATAACGATGAAACCCATCGATGACAACGTATTTTTTGACCGAAGCATTCAAACGATTAACCAAAATAGGCATAGTTAAACCATTTTTCTCCATCGACGTTTTTAGGAGTTTGCTTTCTGGAGGCGCCATTTTATTTGGGTTGTATTGATTAGCTTCTATTTCATCAAGTGGGATCATTTCAACATGACAAGCTGGCGGTAAATCAGGAATAAGCTCGATGAGTACTTTGGCTGCTTTATTGTAAATTGCGACCTTATCAATGACTTGTTTGTCCGTGTTATTGATAGATTTCAACGGCTTCTTGGTGCGATGCTGATAAGCTAGAGTAGGTTCACTTTCCATTCGTATCACTCTTCTTCTCCATAGAGGGCATGGTATTGTTTTGCTAAGGACTTGTTGTACCCAAAAGAGAGTCCTCGGCACCAATAGTCATTTTTAATCAGTACTTTACAAATTCTTCTCCAACTAGGAACTTGCTTCCTAGATTCCAATTTACTCTCTGCGTAATCAGGGATGCAGGTCACTCCTTTTTGAGGACCGTTTTTACGCCACCACTGTAAGAACTTAAAAATTCGGTCTCGGTAATGTTTTTCTACATGTGGCGGCATGGTTTTCAGAAGGTATTTACTGTATTGCCGGTAGCTAAGCCCCGGTGGTAATTCAAAGCGATAATAACCAAGGATACGCCCCTGACTTTTTGAGTATCGAGCACCAAAGTTACATCCTTCTACTCTGGCAACTAATTTTTGCCAGGTATCAGGTTCTAATATTTGATATAGCCACAGCCCTTTTCTTTGCTCATCTCCAAAAGGTTGGCAAAGCCGCTGCTGTGAAAGAGGGACGCCGGCCTTATGCATTAAGTCGTAAATACGGTTGTAATCCCAACTAAAGCGGTAATTCGCAACCCAAATATCTTTAGTTTTCCAATCGTATAAGGGATAAGCCATATACACATCTGGCTGCATTTTAGTCGTCCAATATTTATCTGAAAATTTTTTTTTGGACCTATTTTTAATGGTATTGAAGCGATGTAAAGACTCATCAGCACGTATACCGATTAACACAGCGATTGGCTCACCCCTTTCCTTTTGGTACCAATGAGCAAACTTAAAAACAAAGTCTTCAAACTCCATCCCGTTTTGGAAAAAAGGGAATACATCCGGGTTTGAAATCACGCCTTTATGCGGTGGTCGGTCCCTGACCCATTGCGCTTCTTTAGCAGGATCCCAACAAAGCCATTTAGGTTGAAACTGTGAGATTGAATTCCTTAAGCTGAGCGGTAAACAAACCCAATAGGGGTTAATTTCTCCGTCCAGTACCATGCGCTCAATGAAGGCATGAGTTTCATGATACTGAGCTTCAAAGTCCACGATGAGTACATCGACAGGTAATCGACCACGCTTTTTCGCTTCTTGAATAGTCAGATTTAAAAGGACGCCAGAGTCTTTCCCTCCAGAGAAGGAGACATAGAAATGGTTAAAGTTGTCGAAAAGATAGCAAATTCTTTGTCGAGCGCCTTCAAGCACATTGTATTTTTGCTGAATTTTATCTCGAGAGAAATCGCCTTCTCTTCTTTTTTTATTGGCAATCATGATTTCCACAATGTCATTAACTACTCAAATAAAAATAAATAACTTTTGCATTTTTTATAAATTAATTATTAATAATTAATTTATTTATAAGGGCAATATTAAAGAAAAGCTCTTCCGAATTTCAAGCTCGGGAGAGCTTTGAGAGACTAGAAACTAAAGTGAAGATTACCTCTTAAACCAATAATCCAACTGTCATCAGCTTCTGAGTTCTTCGGTAAAGAATAAAGATATTGAACATTAGGAGTTAACGAGAGCGCACCCCAGTTCATTCGGTAATAGATTTCAGAGTTATAAGAGTCATCAGCTACATTAGCAGAGTTGGGCTTAGCCCAACCCAAGGCGATGCCTAGCATGCCAGGTCCTGCCTCATACCCAGTACCAAACACGACCGAAGATTTGTATAGAGCCTCAGGTCCTTGCGCGACACCGGCTCTGAAAAATGGTATCCATGAGCCGGTTTTATATATGGACGACCAATTTGCGCCATAGTTTTCGCTAGCTTTCTCTTTTCCATCACTGTGCCAAACTGTTAGGTGTGAATTCTTCAAATAAAAATCGTCTTTCGACTCCACCCAACCTATTTCTAGGGACTTAAAATATTGATTATCATTGATGAACTGTTCAACACCATCGAAAGGCTTAGTCGAATCAGCTTTTGCATCAGAGAAACTTGCATAAAAATAATAGTTTTCCGACATCATATGGCGTAGAACGCCGCCGAATGTTGATTCATCTGGGATTGGGATAGAACCGGAACCGGTACTAAACTGTAAGTTAGAAAAACCATAGTAAGGGTTACCCAACTGATAAGTATCAACATAATCAGTTGCATCTAAAAAACCAACCATCATATCAGTAGATTGTTTATTAAAGGTTTGTGTCCAATAAAGATTCGTTAACCTTAAACCTATATCACTAAAAGCTGGTTGGATTACACCAAACCCTCCGCCATTCTCCATGACAAATTCAGAGGGCGTACTCTCTGTATAACCGTGCTTATGATCAACCCTCAGCTGCAAAGCTCCGGTATCACTCTCTTTTTGGTAAGCTCGCCAATTCAATGTAATCCGTGCAATACCAGCTGCCGCACTGCTGTCTTTGTTCGGCAAGCTCTCACTGGACGTTAAACCAAAAACATAATAATCCACAGCTCCCTTTAAATCCTGGTCTTCAGCCGCATGAATCAACGTTGGCGTAACAAACACAACCGATCCCACAAGCGTTAGCCAAAAACGCTTAGTCTTTTTCGTAAATGCTACATTCTCAATCATATCAATAACTTCCTTTTTTTTTCATCGAAGTTGTACGACTCAGCTCAACTTTCATTGTTAGTCAGGAGTTATTAAGAGGGATTTGAAAAATGAATACTCGTAATTAATAGGTAATTTAAGCGCTCTCCTTTATCAACCTGTCACAATCATTTATTTAAAATCGAAAACACCTCAATTTTTTATACCAACATCAAAAATTGAGGTATATACTATTTCTTATCCCTACCCGGAGGCAGAAATGGATAATCAAAACACTACAAACACATTTCAAGCGCTTAAAATCGGTGCAGACGCTTACATTCAGCGTCGTAATCAACGTTTACTGGCCAATCATCGCAAAGAGCTGCGTAACTTTACCCGAGCAGAAGCCTCGGCCTACCTTGGCATTGATGCAAAAACGCTTGATCGGTATGTTACCGCCGCTGCGATAGATCCCCGTCGTCATGAAGACTCACAATGGTCGATCGATATCGCGGAAATGTACAAGGTACGTAACTTACTACCAGATAATCTACGTAAAGACGCTAAGTTCATACGCAGTGAGCAGCAAAAGGCGCAAGTGATGGTTATCCAGAACCAAAAAGGCGGTGTTGGTAAAACCGTTTCTGCCGCGACTATCGCATCAGGTTTAGCGACCGAGTTTCATCAAGAGTATCGTGTTGGTCTAATCGATATGGATGGCCAAGCCACGCTATCGATGTACTACGCGCCCGAAGCCGAGCAAGAAGGTAACTTGTCTGTTGGTGACTTGATGATGAAAACGTTCGACCTCGATGAAGGCGAAACCGTTGATCAAGTCATCTCTGAAGCCTTTCTTGAAACTACCATTCCAAACCTGCGCATTTTGCCTGCCGCGCAAAGTGACCGAGCGATGGAAGGCTGGTTTCATGAGCAAGTATTCAGTCAAACCTTAAATTCACCTTATTCACTACTTAAAGACATCATCGATAGTGTAAAAGATGAGTTTGATATCATTATTATCGACACCCCTCCTTCACTAGGTTATGCAACCTTCAATGCGTATTTTGCCGCAACGAATGTGGTCTTCCCATTGTCGATTACCGAAAACGACATTGATGCTACCTGCTCTTACTTCAGCTACATTCCTCAGGTGTGGGCCCTGTTAGAGAACGCCAACCATGAAGGCTACGACTTCATGAAGATCTTACTGACTAACCATCGTGATAGCTCAACCACTACCGAATTAATGAACAACCTGTACGACAACTTCTCTCCTTACTTGTACTCAAAAGAGTTTAAGCATAGTGAGGCCGTTCGTCAGTCGTCTTCCCTACTCTCGACGGTGTTTGATATGTCGAAAAGTGAATACCCGAAAAGCAAAGCAACTTTCCAAAGCGCGCAACAAAACAGCTATGAAGTTACAAGTCAGATCTTGCGCGATATTCTGAACGTTTGGCGTGAACAGGAGAACAAATAATGGCGAAGAAACGTGGCGGGAGCCCTTTAGGCAATGCTCCTGGTTCAGCTCAAGCGCAGCAATCAGCGGCCAAAGCAAATTTAGACACTCTAACAAGTCAACTCAGCACCGAGCTAGAGAAAAGCGGGCAAAACGCTGAAGACTACCTTAGAACTAAGTTTGGATTAGAGTCTGTTGGCCAGAAAATGGTTTGGCAATTAGCTTCTGGTTCAACTGCCACTTTCAATGAAGTTACACTGTCACACGAACAAGTTAAGCAGAACTCATTTGTGACCTTTGATGTTAATGGTCGTGACCAGTCTCTGTTAACCAAAGAATCATTGGAAGATTTGAACTCGTTAGAGTTTCAGCAGTTCTATCCAGCCGTTGGCCGAGAAATTAATGGTCGCATTGATATTCTTGATGGCTCTCGCCGTCGTGCTTGGTTTTTATTTCAAGAAGGTCGTGTAAAAACATTCCGAATTCTAGTCACTCAAAACGAGCTTTCTACCACCGATGCCAAAGCGCTGGCTAAGCAGCTGCAAACCGCCAAAGAGCACAACCAGCGTGAGATTGGTTTGCAATGTCAAACTCTGATGAAGAACGGTGAGCTAACTCAAGAAGATGCGGCAAAAATCTTAAATATTAGCCGTCAAGCGGTAGGTCGAGCGCTGAAAGCAGCCAGTATTGACAGTAAGCTGATTGCCCTATTCCCTGTCGTTAACGACTTGTCTCATGCTGATTACTCCCTCTTGGCTAAGGTGATGAAAGCGTTCGCCGATGACAAGAAAGCCTTGAGTAGCTTCATTAAAAAAATAGCCGATAATGCTGTCAACGCTCAGGCTGAGCAGAGCCAAGAAGACGCTAAAGACGCTCTGATTGCTTACATTAAAGATGAGTTAAAGATCGTTGAAGCCAAGCAAGAATTAGACAAAGCTGTCATTACTCCTCTAGCAGAGTTCGACAGTAAAGGTATGTTTGCTCGTAAGCGTGTTAAAGGTCGAAACTTTTCGTATGAATTTGGTCGCTTATCAAAGGATGTCCAAGCTGAACTCGATAAAGCTATCCAATCAGTGTTAGGTAAACACCACCAATCAACTTTATAAAAAGATAAAGGCTCTCAAATTAGGGCCTTTATCTTTCACCTAACCCGTCCTAAATAAGGTTGACACATATCCAACATGAAATTAGAGAGTTACAAATACAATTATGACTGTTATCAGAACGCACTTGCGGAAAGGATAATGGAAGACTAAAGATAGAATACTCGCTGAGGATGCAAAGAAAATGGTCTCCAAATCAGTAAAAACTAGGCCCTACAATGAGTTTGGCCTCGTCAAACTCTAAAACACCCCCCCCCCCGATGAAGTACATCCATCATTTTAATTAACCACTTGTTTGTCACCTCCCTCTATGCCAAATCGAAAAAATAGGATGACTACAAGCGACTAAACCATCAAGAACAAGTTGGCTTGGGAAACTTCCTTCCTTATTCTATTTGACCTAGGGTAACTTCATCCTTATAACCCAAAAATTGGCTAAGTGCAGAGTGTTTGGTTCTAGGTGAACCTAACAATCGAATTATTATCTTAGCCAAATATAAAGACCATTAATTTATTATTAATAAATAATGATAAGGCTTAATTCTTCTCACGTCCAAAAGGCTCTCTCCTGTAGTGGCCTCCTGATCCCGGACCTCATAAATGAGGGGTTCAATGGCAAAACGACAAAGACGTACATTTTCTACTGAATTCAAAAATATATGCTGCAAGCTTGGTTCTTGACCAAGGGGGCTCCATCCCTGAAGCAGCTAGCTCTATGGAATACGTGAAACAGCTTTACGACACTGGGTCGAATAACTCAAAATTGAGCAAGGTGAGGTTACTTATCTTAGGTCTGGTTCGAAGTGGGCCTACTTAGCAGTAGTGCTTGACCTATTTAGTCGACGCGTTGTGGGCTGGCCTTTATCAGATAAGTCCAATGCTGAATTAGCATCTAAAGCTTTAGGGCTGGCTTAGGAGAAACGGGGACGGCGAAGAACATGATGTTCTATTAATATCAAGGATGCCAGGACAACTCAAAGCATGAGCCTTCGTGGTAATTGTTGGGAAAACACTCCCATAGAAGGTTATTTAGAAGCTTGAAAGCCGAGTGGGTACCAGAAACAAGCTACCTGGAACAAGCTCAGGACAAGAAAGACAACGGCTATTATCTGATGAGTCCTTACAATCGGCAACGCCCTCAAGAAAATGATGGGTTGTCACCAGTTAATGGCCCTTCAGCCAGTGTCCGGTACTTTTGACCACTACACCCCCTAGAACAATCAATATTCCGCCGACCATCAAAGACCATAAGCTAACCTATTTTATTTTTTAGTGACCCAAGTTCAAGCTAGACGCCCCCAAAACGCAATGAAATCTGTACTACTAAACATTAGATTAGTAAGTACACCAAAAAATGAATAGCTGCAGCTCGATTAAGAGTTCCGATTCTTTCGTAACGAATTGAGGAATAAAAGCAAAATAACAGGCTCAAGGGATCTCGTAGACAGAGAAGAAGCAACTATATAAAACAGGAAGAATGAGAGTATTAGTCAAAAATTTATTGTTATTTAACCCTCCAAAACCCCAGTTTTAAAAAACTAAAATATCACTATAAATAGATGATTTTTTTGATAAATTATTTATAAATTATCAAAAAAATCCTATGAGGAATGGCCTAAATTTTAGCCATTGCCAAATGGGTAATCTAAAATTATTAATAATCATTTTTTATTAAAATTCATTCATCTACACAGATAAATTAGAGATGTGTATATGAATAAATTTTCAAAAGGACTACTAATATGGAAACACTGATCTGCCGCTCTTTTCAATCATTTATAGATTTCTGCGATAACGATATTGTTAAAGGAAAAAATATCCACTGCACTTTTAAGGCCTGTAAGGAGAAGGACTGGCGTTGGATGCAGTTTTACCTAAACGACAAAGGAGGAAAAGAGCTGACCTTTAGCTTCATATGAAACAAAACGCCTTAACTAATATTTCGTTTAACTTCAAATTTATTCAAAATTTTGTAAATAGTATTCAAAAAATGAGCCATTATATAAAGCACTAGAAAAACTAACTGTCTTAACCATCGCTCTCTAGAAATATGGAGAAACACTATGTTAAAAGCACATCTCGAAAACCTACAATTACCTATAGGTAATTGTATATTACACAGGGATGAATCAGGGGCTCAATTGATGCTTAGCAATCAAAAGTCATTTTCAATTACCCTACCTGAAAGCTGTATCCTTGAAACTCTTATTAAGAAAGAACAACTCATTTCAACCAAAGAAGAGTTAATTATTGCCGCTTGGGGGAGCCCAGATATCATCGGGCCTAACTCTTTACCAGTCGCGATAACTAACCTAAGAAAAGTTCTAGACCTTGATAGCATCAAAATCGTCAACATCCCAAGAAAAGGTTACAAGATTCATATTCCTGAATTTGAAACCTCACTAGACCCGCCGAGAGATATAAAGTTACCACGTCACTCTAAGTTTTCGTGTCCTCTCAAAAAAGCAACCAATCATCTAAAATTATACCAATGGACTTTCATCGGCTTATCTTCAACAACCCTCGCGGTCCTACTAATCAGTTATTTCTATTTTCGATACGAACTTGAAGTTGTTAACGTGAACCTTAATAATCAATCAAGCCAAATCTGTTTAACAAAAAAGGATGAACTGAAATTAATCCTCGCCTCTTCCCAAGTTCAGGCAAGCAAAAAACCTTCAATAAACCCCTAACACCTCGTCAATTTAGTTATTAATAACTAAATCCCCCCTTATTCACAGCAAAGGGGGGTACAACTTAGAGTGCAGGTTCTAACGTAGCGTTAAAATGTCTCAATACTTTAGGTTCATAAGTAAACTTCAAACCTGAAATAGATGAGGCGCGTTTTTTCACTTCTTTAAAAGCAGCAATAATGTAATCAAGGTGAGCTTGCGTATAGGTTGCTCTGGGAATGGCTAAACGCAACAGTTCCGCTGGACAAGGCAGTTGTTCACCAGTTTCAAGGTCACACCCTTGCAATAAGGACCCTATTTCAGCCCCACGAATACCCGCCACTTTATAAAGCTCACAAGATAAAGCATGCCCAGGGAATTGTTCCGGCGGAATATGAGGTAAGAGCACACCTGCGTCAATAAATGCAGCATGACCGCCAGCTTGCTGGCAACGAACCCCTAACGCTTCAAGACCATTTACTAAATATTCAACTTGCTGAAGACGGGAAGCTAACCAATCTTCTTCCATCCCATCATAGAGTCCGACAGCTAGGCGCTCCATAGCACCGCCTTCAAGCCCGCCATAGGTTGGAAAGCCTTCCAATAGCACGCATAATGTTTTGCATTCTAATTGAACATCTAACAAGCTTTCATCTTTGAAAGCAAGCAATCCCCCAATAGGAACCATCGCATCTTTTTTCGCTGACATAGCAAAGATATCGGCATATTTAAAAGCTTCGCTAGTTATCTCTTGAATGCTCCATTCAGCATATCCCTCTTCGCGTTGCTTTACAAAATAGGCGTTCTCTGCAAACCGTGCACAGTCCATAACTACGGGAATATCATAAAACTGCGCTAACTCATAAACAGCCTTCAAATTGGCAAGAGAAACTGGCTGACCACCTGCAGAATTGCAAGTAATCGTACTCACAATATAGGGCACATTTTTAGCCCCGATCTCTTCAATGCCAGACGCGAGCGCTTTCAAGTCAAAATTGCCTTTAAAATCTCTCTTAACTTCAGTATTAAAGGCATCACGAGAAGGCACATTCATCACACGACAGTTATTTTTTTGAGTGTGCCCTTGAGTGGTATCAAAAAAGTAATTTGAAAATGCGGCCATCTTTTCTCGTTCTAGCCCCTTATCTCGTTCACGCTTATTGATCAAGGCAGGTACATACAACTGTTCAGCGCCACGTCCTTGGTGTGTAGGGATAGTAAACTGATAGCCAAATATATCTTTTACCGTTTGGCTAAGCGTCCGATAGCTTCGACTGCCGCTGTACGCTTCATCACCTCTCAACATTGCGGATTGCATGGCCTGCGTTACTGCCCCGGTGCCACTATCGGTCAGTAAATCGATAAACACTTTATCGCTATCTAACAAAAAAGGATTGTACCCCGCTTTCATTAACGCCAGCTCTCGCTCTTGTTCTGTTGTTCTTTTAACTGGTTCAATAACCCGGATTCGATACGGCTCCGGCAAATAGTGTGAATCCATAGGCTGTTCTTGATTGTTGCTAATTGCTGACATAGGGTTCTCTCCAAACATTTTCCAACGATTAAGGGTAAGTTGGTTAGAAATAACTAAAGAAGCCCATTATTCGGACACCCAAACCTCTCCTTCCCAACTTAAATAAAGATTAATCAAATAAATAAAATTTGGTATTAATTTCAGCGTAAATTAAATATTAATAAACATATTAACAACACCTAAAAGCCCTCTAAAAAAGCATCATAGCCATGAGAAAACCTGACCAAATGACATCACCGTTTTTTTAATTAATAAAGATAATTAAATAAACAATGGACTTAGAAAGTAGCACTATAAAAGTAGTGGTATGAGAATAAAAAATATACCTAGAGCATATAAATTAGAAGGAAAATGGAAATATGGAGAGCCCATTATGATACTAGGGAACACATTGGTTGCTGGAGCGGGGCCGGTCGGCATTCAAACTAGCCAAATTATGGCTCCTCTTAGTCAAAAAATAGCCCTCATCGGCAAAAGCTCCCCTCAGTGGGAAAATAGGCAAAGATTAATCAAACAACACGGATACGTTGTTTGTTGTAAGGTGAATGAACCACAATTAGCGACACTAGTCGGATTAGTTAAGTTTAATGAACTTTATACAGAGCTATCTCCCCTTCCCTCCTCTTGGGATACGTTAGTTTTAGCCACTCCAGCTCACGCCTATTGTGATGTGTTGTCTTCCTTTTCTGAAATTTTATTAAAGAACTTAAAACAAATCATTCTTATGTCCTCAATGCTCGGTGGGTGTCTTATTTTAGAAGGAATGTTAAAAAAGAAAGGAGCCTCTCCAAATATAATGCTCTTCTCTAGCTACTTTGCGACGTCTTATTTTACTTCTAACCCGACGGACAAAAATAGGGTCCTCACGGTCAGAACCAAAACAGTAAAAAAACGAGTTTATATTTACCAGTCTAAATCCAATGATGGTTTATTGAGCGCCTTGCGAAACGCTTTAGAAAAAATTGATGTTCAAGTCATCCCTTTAGATAACTCGTTCAGTGTGGAAGGCAGAAACATTGCTACTTATGTACACCCTGCTTTTATTATCAATACGTTTTCATTAGATCACATGTTGTCTAAGGAAGACGAAGTTAAGTACATGTATAAACTGTACCCAGAAGGGCCAATCACCATGAGTTCGATTAGGGATTTACTACTGCACTGGAAATCAGTTTCTCGCCTACTTGAACATTACTCAGCTCAACCGATTAATCTACTGCAGTTGCTAAATGATGAACATCACCGAGTACATGAAAAGACTATCCCCAAGGACAAAATAGTCTCTTTCAACGAGCTTGATGAGATAGAGCAGGAATATCTACTCTACATACGATATAGCACAATCCTGATAGACCCAGACCCGTTTTCAAAAGGTAAAACCTTTGAGGTTTCAGCCAAACCTTATATCAAAGGAAAAGTTAGAAAAAGAAGACTACTACTCCCCAGAACTCCTCTAGAAGACCTACAGACCCTTTATTGGCTTAACCACTTAGTTCAAAGCTCAAGCCTAATCTCTTCTGTCACATTTCCCTCAATAGAAGTGTTTGAAAATTGGATAAAAGAAAGAAACCTACCAAATACGCTAATCCAGGCTTTAAAACAACGCGCAAAAGAATATTACGAATATGCAACCCCATCTATTAGCCCCTAGTAATTACTAGGGGACACACATATCTTTTAATTCGCATTTTAGCGTTTTGCTTCAAAAAGATAACAGGAAAAAGGAGATTAAGGTGTTAATAAGAAAAGCGACGCTCAACGACATATCCTCTATCAATGCTCTGTGTCACGAGCAACTAACAGGCAGCCACAGTAAAATTAGCCATTACAAGAGAGAGCAGAACGAATACAGCTTAAGTGATTACAATTTCAGTAAAATCAGAATCATTGATCTAGTTTTTACGGAATCAATGATGAAGGAGAAGCTAAACAATAAAAATATCTATTTTTTTGTCGCTGAAACAAAAAAGAATAAACAAGTCATAGGTTACCTAATGGTTAGTGTCCATCCTCCTAAAAAAAGGCCGGCTCTCCAACAACGTCTCCCATCTTTCTACGCTTACATCGAACGATTTTATGTGTCGTATAAATACCATGAACAAGGTATTGAGCTTGCCCTACTCAACAGCTTTGATTATTGGAAAAAATACAAATCAGCACACTAATCATTATCTTTCAAAAAACCATGAAATTTGTCAATGCTCAGGCTGAGCATTGACAAATTTTCCCACAATCAAATCAATCTAAAGCTGTTTTTCTATAAAAGCCCATCAAACCTTCTTGATACCCAATCAAAAAGAAAAGGGCGAAACTAATATTGCCAGTGAGTTGCGAAAAGACAAGACAACACACACCACTACGACCCAAGCTAAAATAACGTATTCAATCGGTCACCAGTTATAAATTGCCCCAAGCCCCCTGGTTATCCCAAACCAAAGTAAAGGCGAGACAGCGAGTAACCAAGGAGTTTGGACCTCGATTTTTTATATGTCGGTTGCACCAGAAAAAAATAGCAACATGAAACGTCGATACCACAGCGTAAATCACACCGGTAATTAAGGTGTGACTGAGACACTACATTGTGCTTGGATACTGGTAGGAGGGCAGGGTAGGAGAGTATTAGAAGAGAACAGTTCATCTGCTTGGCATATGTGGCTTCAAACATCGAAATTAAAGCTAAGCGGTGTTCTGCTATTCGCTAGACAGATCTACGAGAGAAAGCCCTAATGCCTCACCTATGACATCTGGACAACTAGAAATTCGTGAATTTTAAAAGAAGGTATCTCGTCTTAAATAGGTTGACGATTTTTAGCAAGCCTGTAACGGAATTTTTTGTTTTTTCATACATATTATTTGGCCTGTTCATCTTACGAATGAAGGCGTCCGTTGACAATGACAACTAATGAACGCCCTCATCAGATTGAACATAAGTCATGTAGCTCACCAAAAACTCCTCTACCTTTGAAGAAAACATTTATTTTACCAAATTCGGATGCTTTTTCATTCAATGCCTTTTTCATTGTTTTGGTGTAGCTCCATTTTGGCTTAACCAGCAACCGCTCTTCTTGAAGGTAGTTAAACTAAACATCGCGGCCCAGCTTTATTCCTTTAGCTATCAATTGAGGTTTTAGTAAGAGAAGTGAAGCTTGTGAGTTCCTAGTCGAGACATGAAGCGCCTTAGTGCAAGCTCACCTTGACAATTTTTCTCTCTGATATACACATTAAAGATAAATATCGCGTAACGAACAAGCCCTAATTACGCTTACTTTCTTTTCGAAGGCTTCTTGCCGCCCTCGGTGATTTCGGCATCGTGCTCTTCCTTGAACTGACTAAATAATCCATTTCTCCATTTTCAATGGTATCCACAACCTGTATTTAAAGCCTAGTGTGTAATCTCGCTGAGTGCTCTTAACGTAGTGTTTATTTGGGATGGTCATAATTAGTCCTCAATGTATAAACATATTTCAAGACGGGGAAAATATTAAAAAAACCACGACTCTGCTGATAGTTTAACAGTCGGACAAGAGATAAAGTTTATCGATGGCTTACAAGCTCGTCGGAAACCTAAAAATATCATGGACCGCAGCGGCCAAGGCTGTCACTAAATAAGTGGAAAGTATCATCAATTACTGCGGTGCTTCCAGATAAAAAACTTATCTCGACGAAAAAATTGCAGGGAGTAGGCGACAATCGAACGTTTTTTAGAAGCTTAAATACTAAGTGGATTCCCGCAATAAATTATCGCAGCTTTGCAGAGACTCAAAAAATCATCCAATACATAATTAGATATTCCAGCCAACTTAGGCCATATCAGTATAATGGTGTTCTGACACTCATTGGCTCAGAACGATTGATTGTCTTGAAAACCGTGACCAATTTTATTGGACCACTATACTCTTGCCTCTAAAGAAAGATAAAGCCCAATTAAGCGATAAACGTAATTTCCCATCTAAGGGTTGATAAAGATTGCTACAAAGTTAGCGTGGTTGCATGACATTGGTATTCCTACAACGTTCGCGAGCTTGTTCGGTTGTGGAGTGGAACAGCACCTACCGACAATTTCAATTTAATAATCAGTAATTTCAGAGCAAGCTTCAGGAACACATTCGTCAAAGTTGGATTTCATTTACGCAACAAGGTTTAAGTCGATTTTAAAGTTAATCTTCTCAGGGACGATAGTAGAAATAGCCTCTGAAGCCAATTTCTATCCAAGAGTGAGAGAAAGGGGCGGTAAATTATAATTATTGACTTAACCTTTGAAATTCGAGAGTTCGTAATATTTGATTTCTGGCGTTGGCACTTAAGGTTCTTCCCAAGGCAAATTAATCCCACTGTCATTAATATAATCAGCGCTCAACACACACAACTCATCACAACACGAATCAACCTTTGTCCAATCCTAACATCTATAGGCCTCATCATTTGCTTGAGGAGGCTATTGCCGATTGTAGTAGCTCATCAGGTAATAGCGGCTGAGCTTGTGTCCACTCGATTTTCAAATTTATGAATAACTTCTCCATGGGAGCATTGACGATCCCATGTCAATACTTACATCATAACTGAAAAATCTTTCAATATAATGGAGGGAAATTTACAAACGATATAGCGTTTCAAAAATCTTTGTGTTTCTCTTATCGAAAGTCCCTCTGCTTCTCTTCGCTACATATAGTTTTGTCTTAGGATCCTTCTCATTCTATCAAAACTACTGTCATCGGTGTCAGGATGTCTTTCCTGATGAAGTTTGTAACGAACTCACTTCAAAGAGGTTAGGTAAATGCAAACTCTTTGCCTAACCTCTGTAGATTAGCACATGCTGTAACCAACAATATCGCAGCTACACATGATCACACCAAAGTGTTCCATTAATGTTGAAGCTCTTTCTTTAGTTCGCATGAGAGAAACTTTTCGTAAGTAGATTTAAATGATAAATAGGTTTGACTGCATAAAAAATCGAGGAGACATAGCAAGCTCGTTTAATTCAGTCAGGCGCAGTGACGAGTAATGCATGAAACTGATTTACAGCCTGGGATGATCTAAAAAACGAAAAAGATCTTCACCATAAGAGCCCGCATTAATAGTAGCGATTTACCACCTAGTTTAGTACCTAAGATCATTAGACCACTACAAACCCAACCCATTTATCAATTACATGCAATTGGTAAAAAATATAGCTAAACATTAAGAGTAAGACATAAAATTATTAGAGAACTAACATTTACCCAACAACTAACATCAAAAATCTCTCGAGATTTGATGTTAGTTGTTGGGTTACCGACTGAGCCTAAGTGAAGTTGGTATATCTTGAAACTAGATCCTAAAGTTTCTAGTTTCTTAGAGTTCATCTAAATGTATCAACATCTACCGATTCAATATCAACATCTACCGATTCAATATCAACATCTACCGATTTTATATTGATATTAAACGATCAAACATATAAACATTTACCGAAATAAGATTTTTTAGTATTAACATTAGCCGATCTAAAAGAAAGGTAAGATCATTAATTTAAGTTAACTTATGATAATTAACCTAAATTGGTTATAAAACGATCAAAGCATTAGATAAATTATGAATTAAATACATAGTTTGATCATTGCGAAGTAACTAAACATTTACCGAAACAAGTAGTTATTTACCGATATTTATACATAATTTATGTGACGAGCTATAGATGTTTACCGAAATAATATAGACATCTACCGAAGTTGATGAGGTAAGTAAGGTTATCTGTTAAAATGATACTATCTCATTCTTAGGTAATGATCATGACGTTATCATCCAACTCTAGCCTGACGGTTATTAATGAAGAAGACCGAAAAAATCGGTTTATCTCATCGATTCTTTTCTCTCGAGCAACTATTTTTCATCCTGCTTCTCGTTTGACTTCAACGATGCAGTCAAAATTGATTCAAATTGCTCAGAGTGGTGGTACAGATCCAAATCACCCATTAGAGAGTGTTAATATTAATAGCTATGGGAAAAGCTTCAGGGTTGATCTACATGTAGATTATCTCCTACAACCTCATCGCGATATCCTCGAGACTATGCTGGCCTATGCTCAAACTATTCAACTCGACGATGCTTCTTATGAAGCGGGATCTCGTTTAAATTGGTCCCAAGTATATCAAACCATTTCTGATGGTGATATTTCTGACACTCAACAAGATGGTTTCGACTCTTTTATTGACCGGGATGCAACCGTTTTATCGATGAGTATGTATGAGCTAGCAACCCGAATGGGAATGGCGACAACTCGTCCGAACTACGATCAAATTGAGCGTCGTATTACTCAATTGGCAACGGCTCATTTGGTGATTAATGAACTCGATGAAGAACAGAACGTTGTAGGCAAAAAGCCCTTAGAATTTGTGCAAGATTACCGTTTCTATTGTGATCGAAGTAAATTCAAAACCGGCCGTAAAAACAGTAAGAATCTAACTAACCATGTATTCTTAGTGCCAGACATGCGCTTGCTACAAGCGATACGCGACCATGGTTACTATTATCGATTAGAACAACACAAAATGACCAACTATAGTAAACCGTCAGTTCGCTCATTCTTAAAATACATTACCACGCACAAAGCAGAATTTTTACATAACAAAAAGTTTGAATGGGCGCTCGATAGTTACATTCAGTCTATTGCTTCTAAAGTCAGCCATAGCTTCCGTAGCGATCTAAGAAAAGATTTGTTGGCCAATGCCGTGCAAATTGAAAAAGATTTTAGTCTTCAATTTCGCGATGTTGGTAATGGTATACAGATCTTTTATATTGGGGAGGGTAAATCATGATTACTCAATCTCTTGATAGCTTGATGTCTTCACCTGCGAGCCAAAGCCTAGAGTTCAGTATAAAAGGCTTACTCAAAGGGCATGTAGGTATGTTGATTGCCGCACCGAATGTCGGTAAATCTCACCTTGCACTTTGTATTGCGATGGAACACGCTTCTTCAATGTCTTTACTAGGGATGAGCGCGGCCGACAAACCGGCTAAAACCTTGGTACTGAGTTCAGAAGACGGGGCTGGCGTGATTCAATCTCGAATGAAAGAAAAGCTGGTTAATTGCACTGCCACCATTAAGTCAGAGCTAAAAAAAAATCTACATTTTTTAACGGACATTGAACCGATAGTGATCCCGCCCGACAGCTCTGCACAAGAAAAAGTAGAACATAAGCAGTATTTAGAACAACTCAAACAAATTTTCTCTGAATTCGATTTAGTGATAGTAGACACCGTGACTGAGTCAATAGGCCGTTGTGAGGAAGTCAAACACGATCGCTTAATCAAAAATGTCTTCCAAAGCCTTGCCAGTGAATCAGGCGCTAGTTTATTGCTTGTTCATCATGTGAATAAAGAGGAAATTCGTGGTAATCAAGAAATTACCATGGCATCTGGGGCTGGTTTAACGTCGATAATGCGATTAACAAAGTGCTTATTTACGTTAAAGAGAAACAAGGATTTCCTGTCGATTAAGTACCTTAAGAGTAATTATTTACCTGAAAATGAAAATCAAGGGTTTGCGGTTGAAGTAAGACAAAACCTTACGATTAATCCACAGGTATTCAGTTTGAAATCCAAGACGTCTAAGTCTGTTCGATCGGTGCAAAGTATTAAGCAAAATCCAAAAAAAATTACGCTGCCTGGAACTATCCCGGAACAAGAAGAAATTGAAGAGCGTAAAAACCTCAGAGACGTTTTGTAAGCTAGCTCTCACATTTTCAAAAAGCACCGAATTTCGGTGCTGTCTTTTTGTCTGACTCTGTTCGCACTTTCTTATATCCGTTCACTTTTTTGTCTACCTTAGATAATCTTATTTAAGGTGAAAACATGGTGAACTACGCATATTTAGGAGTCTCTTCAGACAACCAATATGTAGCAAACTAAAAGCACGGGCTCTATGACTCTACCAAAAAGGTTGGGATAGGTAATTTGGTGTTTGTAGAAGTCAGCCGTATTGCACGTCTTACCTCACAAGTGCTCAAAGCACTCTAAGTGAGCATGGAAAATAAAATCATCGTCTATATTGCTAATCAGAATTTGCAACTGGATGGTTCAATGCTGTGTCGGATAATGGCAACAGTACTAGGCGCCAAATTTGGTTTTACTCTAGGCTTATTTCATGAAAATTGTCTATGTCCGTGTCAGTACCCAAGACTAAACGTCCGACGTTCAAATTTAACAGCTAAACCAGTTGTTGGGCTTTGCGAGGGAAGGGGACATTATTCACGTTACCAAAGTCGATTGAATGGCGCGTAATACCATCGATGCATTGCAAATTACCGCTCAGCTCGCGCAAAAGAAAGCCGGTTTGGTTTTTCATGATTTGTGCTATTTGGAGCTCAATAGCTATGTAGGCCGGATCATTTACACCACCAAGATGGAAAGAAAACACATCTTGCAGCGCTGTAATGAGGGGGTTGGCACGAAAATAGGGCTTGTTTTTTCCAGCTTTACGTTTCATGAAAACGGTTGAGGGGACGTTTAAGTGTACTGGGTTTTGTTTTTATGTTCGATGCAGTTTTTAGGAGGCCGCATGACAGTTTGTCCCACAAGATCCGCCGAGACATATCTAGGTGAATTCGACCGATTTTGACTCCACCGTAAAGGCGGTTTAGGTACATGAGGTGCTCGTTAAGGATTTCGAATCTACCGACTCCATAAGACTAGAAGAAGACAATCTAGGTTAAGGTGTCAGGATTATATATTGTGACGGCGTAACAAGTTTTGAGCCGATGCGAGAAGATTACGTTTGCGAAGAAAGTAGAAAGGACGAGAGAAACAACGTTCGCGTATCGGCCTCTTCTCTTTATGACGACTAGGAACAGGCTCTTAACGTCGATATCACGTTAAATAATCGTTAATGTTTACTTCATCAATTTGCTCAGGCTGTAAATAGTCATCAGTAAGACGTTTACAAACCCTCGAACTTAAAAAAAAAGCGAACAGAGCAGGGTCAACGCTTCAAAGAGATCGGCAATGGCCATGACTTTTGTGGTAAGAGGCATCTCTGAGCCCGTTAAGCCCATAGGTTACACTTACCATTAATTTTCTCATGGTGGCCTCCCGCAATTTTTGCCAAGTTTCGAATATGTCGTGGGAACGGTAGCTACTCCAAAATATGGATGGTTTGAACAATGTGATCGTTGATGATAAACCGTTCTTTCTCTGTTAACGTGCCGCTCTGAATACCTAAGTTGTGCATTTATCCTTTATTCGCCTGATATTGCTTCGGCTGGGTATTTATCTTTTTTCGTGTACTGCTTCATTTCTTCTGAAGATGTACCGAGTTGTTTACTTAAGGTTAGAGTCCACATTCGTGAGACGATATTAGGTTCAGTTGGTGTGATAAACTCTGCTCCCAAATTAAGCTGAGCTAAAAATTAAAAATATTGATTCAACTGTTCACAATTTTCTATTAGTTGCTTTCACCATCCAACTGGATACGCTTGCACCAAAGACTTCAATTTCGTAATTTCTTCCTCACGTTTAAGAAGCTTGAAGCGTATTCTTACTTCGTGGATCCGGTTATAAATCGCTTCCAGTTTTGTTGCTTTTTTGACCACACCTTCGGGTGTCGTGATTTTTCCACAGTTATGTAGCCAACTCGCCATTTTCAACTCTTGCCACTCTTTTTGAATTAAGAAAAAAGTGGTCAAAAGGCGGTAAGGTAGATTCTTGAGCTGCGCGAGTTAACCACTCGGCTAAGATTGGAACACGTTGGAACTGGTTTCTGTATAAAGGGATTTTTTGTCTAATAATCCTGCAATAAATTTGATGAATTGGTTAAGGAGTCATGTATGGTTTATGGTGTGCACGACATGGAAATTTGATTCGATAGGGACAGCAAGGAGTGCCTTGAAAAGACATTTATTGCCAGAGTTTGTGTGCTATCCCGTCAGTAGCCTTGATTCATACCATGTACAACGTTGATTTGATGAATTTAGTTGACTTAGGCTGGCGCTGCCAACCGTAACCTTGATGTGCTTCGTTCTATTTTTAAGTATGCTGTTCAGCAGCGTCTTGTATGGAGAATCCTTGTGATGGCATTAAGCAAAACCGTAAAAAATAGCTTAATCACACATCTTAAGTATGGAAGAGCCAAAGCAGCTTAAAATCGTTTTAAGGTGCTAAAATTGCTCCTTTTAATGGGTTGTCTAATTTAAGAGGTGACGGGGCTGAGATGGTCTTTTGTCAAAAATGATGAATGGCACCGCAGTTGTTAGGTCATAAGCGTATTCCGTCAACGCTTCGTTTGCCCATGTGAATGATGCGCAAGTATCGCTATCTTCTGAGGCGATAGGGGAAGTCATTCGTGGAATATTATCAGGTCAGTTTATGAGTAAACCTAAAAATCGAAAAGTGAGAGCATCCAAACCTAAACAGACGAGCTCCCAAGCGCAGAGGAAGACTTATCAAAGCAATGCCAACACGTACTGATGAGGAAGTTGAACGGTTTAGGTATCTGTGTTGATATTAGGATGTTAATTGAGTCGATTCTCGGGCGATAACTCACTCTAGTAAGGGCTAATTTTCAAAGTGATAGACGCAGAAGTGTCTTAATATTAACCAACAATAGTCTGGTAAGTGTGTTACCTTGGTTTTTATCCCTACCGCTTAGTAGGGACTTCTTTTCTTTTCCGAACTCGCATCTCGGCACTCCTTAGTTGCCCTCCTAAGCCTCACCGCAGGCTTTAATTATGTCCATTTCAACCCAAAAGTTAAGAAACATCTTCAAATTCACTAGAATTGAAAATTTCAAAACCAACTACAATGTAACTCATATTGCTCCTTGGCTACCACTTGCTCAGAAAGTGAAACCTGTCATCCCTTCGGCAATTATATATTGCGAAGGTAATTTCGGTGAAATTGATGGTAAAACCGCTAATGGGCTAGTGAGGCATTCATTAAGCTATCGTATTCTATCGGTTATTGATAGTGTATCTGCCGGCTTAGATGCTGGAGAAGTACTTGATAACAAAGCCAATGGAATACCGATCCTTGCCAATGCTGAAGAAGCTATCATTCACGCGGAAAGCATTCCCGATTACTTCATTTTTGGCATTGCGCCATCAAGTGGTTTTTTATCTGACTTAGATAAAAGCATCATTTTAAATGCCATGTCACTAGGAATGAACATCGTAAATGGCTTGCATGAATTCCTAACTGATGATCCTCTATTTTTAGAAGCTAGCTTAAAGAATAACGTTCGAATATTCGATACTCGCAAACCCAAAAGTAAAGGCGATCTGAAAACGTTTAGCGGCAAAATACACAACGTTAAATGTCCGAGAATTGCTGTAATGGGGACGGATTGCGCGCTAGGAAAACGAACAACAGCAACAATATTGGCGAATGAACTGACTAGAAAAGGCCTTAACGTCGTTCTGATTGCCACTGGTCAAACAGGTATTATGCAAGGCGCACAATACTGCGTTGCACTCGATGCTGTCCCTTCACAATTTTGTGCCGGTGAGTTGGAATCTGTCATTGTACAGGCCTATGAAAAAGAAAATCCGGACCTGATTATTATTGAAGGGCAAGGAGCCTTGAGTCATCCTGCGTTTTCAACCAGCGCATTTATCTTACGTGGCAGTTGTCCAGCGGGTGTGATATTGCAACATGCTCCTAAACGTTTATATCGTAGTGATTTTCCTGATTGCCCAATGCCTTCGATTGCTTCAGAAATAAATCTTATCGAAACGTTTTCTAATACCGATGTTATTGGACTAACACTGAATCATGAAGATATGTCTTTAGATGAAACCTGTCGTGCGATAGACAGCTACACTACCGAATTTGGTATACCGGTTACTGATGCATTATCACAGCCTGTCGAACATCTACTGCACATCGTAACGTCAGCCTTCCCTATGATAGCAAGAAAACTGGCCGCAAAAGGGTGAACTGCCCTAGATTAGACATTGATTGTGGGAAGATTCACCATAACGCTCAGTACCTGCTCACTCAGCTCTCACTAAAAAATATATCCGTTACACCTGTAACAAAAGTCTTCCTCGGCCACCCTATCATCGCACAAGTTCTTATTGATGCTGGCGCAACAATGTTAGCCGATTCAAGAATGGAAAACCTTCAAAAGATGACTGAATCAGGCATTGCTATCCCTAAAATGCTGATACGTACGCCCATGCTCAGTCAAGTGGCGAGTGTAATAAAATACAGTGATATGAGTTTAAATTCTGAAGTTGAAGTAATTCAGAGGCTTTCACATGCAGCGGAACAACAAAATTGCCGTCACGGTATCATTATTATGGTTGAGCTTGGCGATCTCAGAGAAGGTGTGATGCCGAATCGCGTGATTGATTTTATCCGAGAGATTATTTCTTTACCAAACATCACGATAAAAGGAATTGGTACGAATTTAGCTTGTCGGTATGGTGTCGCTCCAGATGATAAAAATATGAATATTCTTTCTGATCTTGCCGATGGAATTGAAGCTACATTTGGGATCAATCTAGAAATTATTTCAGGGGGTAATTCTGCTTCAGTTAACTGGGCTCTTCAGAGAACAGGCTTAACTCGAGTCAATAACCTTCGTATAGGAGAAGCAATTTTTTTAGGCTGTGAGCCTTTAGAGCACGAAAATATCGAAGGCTTACATACGGATGCGATTTCTTTGACCGCTGAAGTGATTGAATCCAAGATTAAACCGACTTTGCCTTGGGGAAGTCGGGGGTTAAATGCTTTTGGAGAAAAAGAAAGCCTTCAAGATAGAGGGGAGGTCTCACAAGCTATTGTAGCATTAGGCCGCCAAGATGTTTGTGTCAGTGGGCTTAAGGCTCCGAATGGGATTAAGATCATGTCTTCAACTAGCGATCACATTGTCCTTGAATCCTCACAGAAACCACTACTTGTAGGGGAAAAAGTCACATTCAGTTTAGATTACAGTGCGCTCTTATCTTCTATGTCTTCACGTTATATCCATAAATATTTTAAGGCACCTAAAGGGAGAAGAAGCGCATAATGCTACGAACAACAGTAATTTTCTTCGTCAGTGTCATGCTTAACGGTTGTCAGATAAGCCCAATAAAATCTAATGGGCTTGCCGATTATAGAGCGACGGTTATCTCAAGCCAACTGCCACAAGAGTTAGGCTCAATCACACTCGTAAATGCTCAGTCAGAGGGCAATAGTGTCACTCTTATTTTCGTAAAAAAGAAAACTTTGAATATGGACAGCTTAGTAGAAAAAGTCGCCGTTAGTTTTTGTGACAACATCGAAATAAGACCACTATTAGAGAGGGGGGTCTCTTATCGAATCATTACCTTAGGCAAAAATGATAACGTAGAAAGCCTTAACGTCATTTCTCTAGCTAAGTGCTCTAATTGAATGCTCAGCAGTCGAATGGATAAAAGCCAATACGAGTTGTTCAATGTACTAAATGACACTATTTTATTAAGGTTTGACCGCCTTACGCCTTGGGAAAAAAACTTTATCACGGACCTACACCACAAAGCTTTAACTAAGCAGCTCATTTCAACGAAACAAGAACAACTTGTCTTAAAAATTTCAATGAAAGCCTACAAATCAGAGAAGAAAATCGAACATTCCAACTTTTAATTTAAGCCTGTATATACTTAATCGGTTGTTGCTTTCGCATTTGGCTTGGAAAAGAAAATTGCTGGCTGTTGGAAGTCATCAAAATCCATTTCATGAGACTCTGTTGAGTTCTTGTCTTTTTCTCAAATTGAACTTCAAGGTCTGTTTTTCTCTGAATCTGCTTAACACGGCTAAATATCCTATTTTGCGAAGAGACCTCGCAACCCCGGAAGTAGAGAAAATCACTCGATCTTAGTTTGTTATCAAGAATGGCTCAGTTAAGTAACGCAAGCTACATCCAACTACTATCAATCTCTAGTTTGGTTTTGATCCGCCAAATCTCTTCAAGCCGAAAGGAAATGTCGGATAGACGGCACCTGTTACCAGGTGCCACCCTCCTCAGAACCGTGTGCAACTTTCACTGCATACGGCTCAAGCCTCCACAAAGGCACAGTGAAGCACCC
>NZ_JBGONI010000038.1:0-45820 GCF_041439035.1 Vibrio sp. 1F263
GAAATACGCGAAACGGGGTTGTTCTATCTTTAAATTTAATTACGCAACAAAGCCAACCAAAGTAGACATACTTACACTATGAACTGAAAAATAATACTAGATATTACCTTTTATTATAGATCGGGTAATATTGAATTTATTTCCTTTATTTACATGAACTTAAATGACATTAAAATAAAATCAAACCATCCTTATAGAAACAGTCCAACTACAGAAGTAAAAACAAGTGCAATACAAATTAACATAGAAAATAAAACTATATTCTCAAAATTAACAATAAATAAACCATATCGAGATAATCATAAAAAACCGGGCGATCTGACATATAAATAATTTAATCATATAAAACCAAAAGCCAAATTAGCTTTCCAAAGAGGGAATGACAAAAATTACAGAACAAGACAAAAAGTAAAAATCCAGCCCCTAGAAATGGATAAATGCCAAAATAAATGGATAAATCCACTTTACCCCTTGTAAATCATCAACTTTTATTTATAAATTCAAGTTTTGGGTGAACATCTCTATAACCTGTTATTGACCCCAAAATTCTGCGATTAGTATCAACATCTTGAGAGAAATAGTGACATTTTAGTTATGTTATTTAGAAAGGACTCTTAGGTTGAATGAAAATCTCAGCATCACATATCAATCACGTAAATATAATAACTATCGCTTAGGAGTTAAGCTATGCATTGTTATTTCAATATAAACAATAACTATGAGAGCTTGCAATTAATTTATAATGAAGAAAAAATATACATAAAAAGGAACAGTAATAAGATATCAGAGGAAAGTCTTAATAGTAAAGAAAGTTTTGTTTTTAAATATCTTATTGAGCATTCATCGATATCAAACCCTCAATCTGCTAGAGATGTTGAAAAGTCATTTAAATTACACTTCGATGAAGAGTTCAGTTTATACGCTTTAAAGAATATTATTGCTTCGATAAGAAAAAAGTATAGAAATCTGTGTAAGAAAGCCAAAATTAACAATAATAGTGAACTTATCTCGAACCTTTATAAGGTTGGTTATTTTATCGATCTAGATAAAAGTACAACCAACCGTATAACACCAAAATACAACATCAACCAATTCAAGCTCAGCCATATCGAGATGTTGAAGCTGATGCTCAACACTTACCAAAAAGAGTTGATCAGAGGCTTTATAGCCGTTTGTACCGTTTCTTCATTTTTTTTGTTCGTTGTCTACTTCTTCCAAATCCTTTATACAACGAAAATTGCAGATGAATACAGTAAAAACGCAAAGCAAATAGTAGAGGAAGTAATGAACTATGGCTGTGATAGCGAAGTTGCAGTGTACGCATTGAGGCACTCACTTAACCTTGATTCTGTTTTGATGACAACGCCTTATGGTTCATGCTACATATCCAAAACACAATCAAAAATGGTTGAACTAGACCAAATTGAAAACTTTGACGATAGCCTAGATTTTGCTTATTCACGCTTCTCAGACCCCAAAGAGGACATCGAACTCATTGCGCGTATTTCTAAATGGTCTATTGAAGCTAGATATAAGAACTCATTACTCCCTCTTTTGGTTGATTCAGTTTCCATACAAAAAAATGGTCACTACATATTAAACCTAGGCGAAAACAGTCAGCCTATTTATCAAGCCCCACTTCCAACCGGTGCAACCATCACTTTCTACAGTGATGATATTGTGCTTCTGTGGGTCATTTTTTCTCTGGTGATCGCCACGCTACTTTATCGCTCATATATTCTTGGCTTTGGCATTTACCTGCTTCGTTGGCGACACATATCCTTCGAGGAAGAGCCCATAATCAACACAGACGACAATAGCGTTTTATATTACGAGTTATTGTCTAGAGTGCGTAACGTAGGCGTTCTGAGTTTCATCAACACCATGAGACGTACTAATTTGTTGACCTTTCATACTATTTTAATCATTGAAACAGTAAAAAAAGCGAAGTTGGACAACAGCCATGATATCTACGGTGTCAATGTGTGCCCGAGTGCGTTGGTGGGATCTAACTTTACAAAGCTCAAAGAGCATTTAGTCACGATGGAAGCGAATGAGTTTGTCGTAGAAATAACAGAGTATTCAAACATTGGCTATGGCTATGAGGTCATCGACAACATCAAAATGATCAAAGATCTTGGAATCACCATCGCGCTAGACGACTTTGGTACAGGTAACAACAACATTGAAATAATTAGTGCTATCTCTCCGACCTACCTAAAACTGGATCGTTGTTTTGTTAAAGACATTGAGTCAGGAGATTATCATCAAGGAGTATTGCTTAATATATCGGAGATTGGACGCTTATCAAACATCACGATGATTTATGAAGGTGTCGAGACGCGCAGGCAGCAATATATCTTATGTCAGTTAGGCTACAACCTACATCAAGGTTATCTGTACAGTAGACCTAGTCACTCGGAGGAGTAATTATCTACCACCTCATTTAAATATTGATGACCTCCCTTTTCTTGTTTAATTGCAATTGATCATACAACGACTTGAGAGCCCACAAGGAAGTAGGCTTCAAGCGTTCTCATAACCCAATACATTTCTCTCAAACATAAAAATATACTCTTCATTTTTATAAAAACCTTGCCAATCTGAATAAAAAGTTTAGTGTTATACACATGTATATCACCATGCAGTTTTAATTATGACCGAATGGAAAGACGACCAACCGATCTTTAGGCAGCTAGCGGCAAAGATCAGTGACCAAATTCTTCAAGGTGTTTGGTTAGAACAACAAGCATTGCCCTCTGTGCGTGCGGTTGCCGCCGATCTCAAGATCAACCACCTTACTGTCATGAAAAGCTACCAGTTACTGGTGGATGAAGGCTTGGTAGAGAAAAAACGCGGCCAAGGTATGTATGTCGCAGAAGGGGCACTTCAAAAATTGAAAGAGTCCGCACATCAATCATTCATCAACACACAGATCCCAGCCATCGCTGAGACGCTAGGCATCATTGATATGAGTGTCGAAGAACTCGTGAAACAGCTAGAACAACATATAAAGGACAAGTCATGAGTACTTTACTTTCAGTGAAAAACGTAACCAAAACCTATTCAAATCAAGTGGGTGTCGAGAACATCAGCTTTGAGTTAAAACCGGGGCAAGTGCTTGGTCTGCTAGGCCACAATGGCGCAGGGAAATCGACTCTGATCAAATCACTGCTTGGCGGACACAGCTATCAAGGTGAGATAGAAGTTAACGGCTATCACCCTATCCACCAGCATGCAGAACTCATGTTGCACCTGTCGTACATTTCAGATGTTAATGTGCTACCCGAGTGGATGACCGTTAAACAACTGCTTCGATACACCCAAGGCGTGCACCCAAGCTTCAACAAGCAAAAAGCAGAACAGACGTTAAGTAGCACCAACATTAAGCTGTCTTCAACGATCAAACAGCTTTCTAAAGGGATGAAGGTACAACTTCACCTTGCAATCATTATCGCGACCGACACTCAAGTGTTGATCTTAGATGAGCCAACGCTAGGTCTAGATCTGCTCTACCGCGATACTTTTTATCGCCACCTCCTAGAGTGGTTCCATGACGGCGAACGCGCGATGATCATTGCCAGCCATGAGGTTTCAGAGATTGAACACCTATTAACGGATGTGTTGATTCTGAAACAAGGCCATTGTGTGCTGCAAAAGAGCATGGAAGACATCGAGAACGACTATTTCATTATCGATGTCGCAAACAACCACTCAAGCGAAATCCAGAAACTTAATCCACTGACCTCACAACCTGGGCTAGGAACCACTAAATGGTTATTGGAAGGCCAATACAAAGCGCAAGTTGAATCATTGGGTAACATCTACAACGTTGGTCTCGCAGACCTATTCCTTGCAACACAGACGGAGAAGGCATAATGCACCCAACTTTTTATATGCTAGAAAAAGAACTGATCGAGCACAAAATTAACACTCGATTACCTCTGTTTATCGCGTTATGTGGTTTCTTGCTGTTCGTTAGTTTGTTTTTCAATGGCGCAGCGCAGCATGAGTTTTTCTTCCAAATGGAAGTGAATGGTGACGTAAGCGACATACACAGAGAGTTCGCACAAGACCTCAACTCAGTGATCTACTTTGGTGCTGGCCTTATTTCACTCATACTGTCGACGCTTTACATCCCTAAAACACTGCGTAAAGAGCGCCAAGAAGGCAGTTCGATGTTTTGGAGAAGCATGCCAGTATCCAATGCCATGACTCACTGCGTGAAGCTATGCTTCGGTCTAGTGGTTATTCCGGCTATCTGCGCGCTATTAGTTCTATTCGCCGACTTCCTATTCTGGATATTGAACGTCTCAAGCGAACAACAATTGGCATTGATAGTAGAGCAGCAATCACTGTTTTATGTGCTTAGCAATTGGTTGGTATTCTTTGGGCGAATGATGTTAGTTGCACTGGTTTTATTGCCACTAGCAACCGTTACTCTGGCAATTTCGCAGTTAGTGAATTCTCCACTGCTTGTCATTTTTATCTCAAGCTATGCGATTAAGTTACTCTCGGTCGCCGTATTTGGATTCTATGGCATCAATGACTTCTTCTCTCTCATCGCATCACTACCAATAAAGGTACTAACGGCGAGCAACCCATTCAGTGCGATTGCAGAAGCGCCGGTTTTGTCTTTGGGTATTTATGTACTGATTGGTGTTGGCGGGTGTCTACTGAGCTTGAAGCTGAACCGAACCGATGATGTCAGTTTGAAGACGCTGTTCCATCGATAGAGTCACTTATTCTGAACCCTCAACGGGTAACCAAATCAGATATCAAAATCTAAATCAAAGCTTCTGAGAAATCAGGAGCTTTTTTATTGGCTGCTGTTTTATTGTTAGGTGTTTTGAATTATAACAACGGTTTTCGTGATAGAGGCAAAGGTACGGATTGGTGGTTGGTTTTGGTTTTGGTTTTGCTTCAGAGTGCTGAGTGAGGATAATCTAGGAGGTATTAATGAGCTGACATTGAATTGCATTATTGTTAATGCCTGCCAGCTCTTTGGGGGGATGATTTCTTTAGTCGCTGACCAGATGAAGGTCCTTGAGAGTGCTATTGAAATCGATTTGTTACGTTTTACATATGATTAAGCTTTTCAGCTTTCTTATTTTAAAGCTTTACGATTTAAAGCTTATTTCTTTGAAGCTTCTTTCGCTGTGTCTTTCCAGTATTGGATGCGAACGCGATGAAGCTGTGCTCTTCTCATTTTTTTCATAAGGGATATTTCCTTTTCTTTAACTGCTCTTCATGAGCTATTTTTATTGCCAACCATTCGAATCTAACGGTGTTTGATGGCCAGATCAATGATACAAGTCACAAAATATATAGAGTTTCGAGTACCATTTACATCAAAGTATGACCTAGTTATCAACTATGGCTCAATTCAATCTCTTAAGCCGTTGTTCGAAATTTAGATTAGTTATCTCAGATGACAAATTCATTTCAGTATCAATACAGTTCAGTGATACGTATTTAATAGACCGGACTAACACGGATTTAGTTCCAGTATCTTATCTTTTATTACTCATCTCACCCAAGAAGTTACAGTGCAACAAGATCTATGTTCAATGTGAACAATTAATCGCCACATTAGCCTATACGTCACAACATCAAAATGGGATTATGTTTGTAACGGGGAGAGCTTTTGATAGACAAAAGCCGTAGTGGACAAAATTAAATAGACGTAATTATGAGTAAAGTAATTCTGCAAGGGCATATTCTAGTGCCAGACAACGACCTAGAAGCCGTCACACAAGCGCTGGTTGTACACAAAGAACTGACACTGGAAGAACCTGGTTGTATCGTGTTTCGAGTCAGTCAAAGCACGCTTCAACCTAATCGCTTTGAAGTGTATGAAGAGTTTACGAATCGAGAAGCATTTGAAGCGCACCAACAGCGAGTAAAAACGTCTGAATGGGGTGAAACCTCCAAGAACGTGACACGTCATTACCAAGTCACCGACGTTCCGACATCATAATGATACACCCGCTAGCCAACCACATCGTCACGTTGATCAAACAAGATCCCTTGCGAATGCAGGTTTTAGACTGTGTCTCTCAGTTGGATTTACCGCAGTGCTATGTCGCTGCGGGCTTTGTGAGAAACCTAGTTTGGGACGACCTACATGGTTATGCTTCCCCGACTCCACTTAATGATATTGATGTGATCTACTTTGATCCTATTGATACCTTCTACGAATCGGGTCTTAGATACGAGGCTCTACTTCAACAACGGTTGCCTGAATTAAATTGGCAAGTTCGCAATCAAGCCAACATGCATACTCGAAACGAGGATGAGCCCTATCAAAGCTCATTGGATGCGATGCGTTACTGGCCAGAGAAAGAAACCGCAGTCGCCGTCAAGCAAAGCCCGACAGGGGAAATCGAGTGCATTTCGTCTTTTGGTTTAGGGAGTTTGTTTGATTTGCAAATCACACCCAATCCAAAGCGTAACCGAGATATCTTTGATCAAAGAGTACAATCCAAGAACTGGCTGACCCAGTGGCCCAAGTTAACGATTAGTCGCAGTGAACTAGCTTTCGAATTCAAACGCTAAAACCATTGACTAAAATCCCAATCAGATCGAACATGCCCCACTTATTAGCTTATTAGCTTATTAGCTTAGTAACTAACCAACTCATCAACCGCGCGTGGCGACTAGCTGCTACGCTCTCTCGTCATACTGAGTAACGACCATGAACCAACAATACATGCTGCAAGCACTCGAAGCTTCGCGCCAAGCCCTACCCGATTGCCAACCAAACCCGCCTGTGGGTTGTATTTTGGTGAAGAACGATAAGGTGGTGTCTGTTGGATATACGCAAAAGGTCGGTGGAAACCACGCCGAGGTTGAAGCACTGAATGGCTATGACTGCGAAACGGATGGAGAAATGGAAGGCGTTACCGCTTACGTAACTTTAGAGCCATGTTCATTTGTTGGCAGAACACCCGCTTGCGCCAGTACATTGGTTAAAGCCGGTGTGAAACACGTAGTAGTAGCGATGCTAGACCCAGACCCTCGCAATAATGGCCGTGGTGTGGCGATACTCAAATCACACGGAGTGAAAGTGGATGTAGGACTATGCCAAGCACAAGTGAGCGCCTTTTTAACCCCTTACCTTGGTAAGTCCTAGATCTAAACAGCCAGTATTAGCTCAATTTCACTCGGTAAAGTGGGTTTACTGGTTTGTCGACAAAATACGACCAAATATGATCGTAGACCGCATGTTGATTAGGAAACGGCGCTAACGCTTTTGCCTCTTCTAAATTGCACCAGCGGTACTCGGTGTGTTCATCATTCAGTTCAATCGCTTGGTTGGGCGAGCATAGCACTGCAAACACAGGGATTAGCTGAATCACATTTACATGCGCCTCGTAAAACTGCTCCAGAAACTGCGCGTTATACAGAGCTTCCACCTTAATTTGGGTCTCTTCTTCAAACTCGCGCACGATAGCTTGCCAGCCTGTTTCACCTGCTTCAATCGAGCCTGCGACGTGGCACCAAAACTCACCTTTAACACGCTTCATTAATAGCATTTTCATTTGTCCGTTGATCTCTGAAATAGCGACACCGGATACAATCGAAGTGTTGAGTGGAATCATAACGTTACCTTAGTTTTCATAAGAGGGCGGCAAGGCTACCACCCTTGGTTTGTTAAATTGTCTTCTATGATTAAAAACGAGAAGTTACTCATCAATTAATGAAGTTCAAGCCATAACTCATAGGCTCGTCGCTTGGCTATCTAGTAATAGAACCATTTCTTATTTGAGGCGCTTTTCGATAAAGAGTAGAATCGCCGCCTTGTACTGTGTTTAACGTCTCTAAACATACACAGTAGACTAACAACCATTTATCACCACGATATAAGTATTAATACGACTATGCACTCATCAAAACCAACGCACGACTCAGAAAACAGCCACACACCTGAGCATTGCTTCACTCGTTTTCAACAGCCGATCGAGTCATATTCGTTGCCTGAGCGTTTCACATTCCCGTTCTATTATGAACCGCATCCACTGTGTGAAATCGCCTCTCATCAGCTTCAACAATATCTAGAAACTCAAACCGACTGGCAGCATGACTTCGGACTGGATTCTGACGATGGTCGCGGCAAAATGTTTGGTGTGTTACTGGTGAAAAGTCCTGAAGGTGAATTGGGTTACTTCTCTGCTTTCTCTGGAAAAATCGCCGACCAAAATCTATTGCCTCACTTTGTACCACCCGTATTCGACATGCTGAGCAGTGACAGCTTTTTCCATCAAGATACGGCCGATATGATGGCTGTCAACGCTGAGTTTAAAGCTCTGCAAGCAAACACTGAATACCTTGAGTTATGCGAGCAACTGGCGCAGCAAAAAGCGCAAGCGGAGCAAGAGATCGAAGCACAACGTTTGTTGATTATAGAAGGCCGAAAAACACGTAAAGAACAACGTGAGCAAGGTAAAGAAAACCTTGATGAGCAAGCCTTCGAGCAACTGAACAATGAGCTTAACAAAGCCAGTGTCGCCGACAAGAACCAGCAGAAGTACCTAAAACTCAACTGGGAACAGATCCTGCAAGTGTTGCAAGCTAAAGTTGATGTTTTCACGACTCAACTTGCTGAGCTAAAAGAGCAAAGAGCACACCTTTCTCATCAGCTTCAGCACAAACTGTTTTCACAATACGCTTTCCAAAATGCGGAAGGAAACATTGAGGATCTCAACCAGATCTTTGAAGACACACCAAACAAGATACCACCAGCGGGTTCTGGCGAATGTGCCGCTCCCAAGCTGCTGCAATACGCGTATTTGAACGGTTACACACCGCTGGCATTGGCTGAATTTTGGTGGGGTCGTTCACCGAAATCGGAAATCCGTAAGCACAAGAAATACTACGCGTCTTGCCAAAGTAAGTGTGTACCGATTTTAGGCCATATGATGAAAGGCTTGGAAGTCGATCCCAACCCATTGCTAGAGAACCCAGCAGAAGGCAAAGACCTCGATATCCTGTTCCAAGACGATCACATCGTTGTGGTACACAAACCAGCAGGTTTTCTATCCGTACCGGGTAAAACCATCAAAGATTCAGCTTACACTCGTGTTCAAGAAATGCACCAAGATGTTGAAGGGCCATTTGTTATCCACCGTTTGGATATGGCGACCTCTGGCATTCTGATATTTGCTTTAACACGACGTGCGAACAAAAGCTTACAGAAGCAGTTCATTACTCGTGAAGTTGAGAAGCGATATGTCGCAATGATTGAAGGTGTGCTAGACCAAGATGAAGGCTATATTCGACTGCCATTGCGTGGCGACTTGTATGACCGCCCTCGTCAGATTGTTTGCTTCGAACACGGCAAGCCTGCAGAAACCAAATGGGAAGTGATTGAGCGAAACGAGCAAACCACTAAGGTTTACCTGCACCCTAAAACAGGCCGTACACACCAGTTACGTGTTCACTGTTCACACCAAGAAGGGCTTAACATGCCTATCGTTGGTGACGGCTTATACGGCAACAAAGCCGACCGACTGCACCTACACGCAGAAAGACTTGCACTTCACCACCCAGTCACCAAAGAGTGGATGGAGTTCCAGTTCGACGCTGAATTCTAAAATCTCTCATTAGTACCGAGCTTTAAAAGGAGTTACACCGCTTGTGGCTCCTACCTCTTTTGGGTATATCTCCACGCTTATTGCACTACATCAAGATTCACTTTGTTGTGAAGAGTAGCATGCCCTCCTTCTTCTCTCCTTGAGGCCTTTGATATGTCATCAGCTGCTTTGAATTTACACCACAACACACAAACTTCTTCTTTGATAACTGCGCAAGCACCAAGCTTGAAACCACTAGCAACCAAAAAGCCTAATCTAAATTTGGCAATGCTAAGCTTAATTGAAGAAGTTAAAAACGAACTCCCACTTTACGAATCGGAGACGTTTATCTGTGGGCCAAAAGGAAACTGCTCGGGTTGCTCGAAGAAGCTACTAGAGATGGTCGACAGTGAGTTGATGTACTGGGAGCACAGTATTTCCATTGGCCAAGGCCCCAACTTCGAAGAACTACGCCGTTTTGGTAAGCTTTGCAGCAGTGTTAGACGCGGTTTAGAGCGTAACGGTTTAGTCGAAAAACGGCCAAAGAAAAGATAACAAGCAAGTCGATAATCATTACAATGTGTCTTTGGCGATTACAAGCTACCCTGCTACTAACTGATTGAACTCGTTAGCTATAAAAGTAATAATTTTTTGTAATACAATTCAGTGCGCAGACCGACTTCGTAGATTCGGACTCATAGAGATAAGTTCATCGATACTTTCACCATATTCTTGAACGACTCTACCCTTCTTGTCTGACGTGCCTTAACCTGCTGTATATCAATATCACATCAATTAGAAACCTACCTTGGACAACGGAGAGCCACCTTGAAGAGACCACAACCAGTACTGGGAAAGACCGGTATGCTATTTTTTCTCGTCATAATAAGTGCTTTCCCTCCATTGACCATCGACCTTTACTTACCTGCGCTTCCGCAGATGGTCGAGGTGTTTAATACTGACCGATCAATGGTCAACCTAACCCTGAGCAGCTACTTCGTTACTTACGCCATCGGTCTTTTGTTCTGGGGGCCGCTCAGCGAAAAATTTGGTCGTAAGCCGATCCTATTAATTGGATTAGCGGGTTATATGGTCGCGAGCATATTGTGCGCGATGACCAATAGCATCGAACAGTTGATTGGTGCTCGTGTATTCCAAGCCTTTGCGGGCAGTGCCATCACCGTTATCGCGACTGCCATTGTAAAAGATCTTTACGACGGCCGAGAACGTGAAAAGATCATGGCGACTATCATGTCACTGGTGATCATCGCACCAATGGTTGCGCCTGTATTTGGTGCCTTTCTACTGAAAATTGCGTCTTGGCGAATGATGTTTGTCACGCTCGCCATTTTTGGTGCATTTGCGTCAGTATTAGCTTGCTGCTACCGAGAAACACTCGAAAACAAATACCAAGGTTCTATATTCCGCTCATGGGGAAGAATGGGCGTGGTCATGAAAAACCGCTCGTTCGTCAAGCTGCTAGTCATTTTCTCTATCATACCGATGGCGTTGATGGGCTTTCTTGCGGCGGGTTCTTATATCTACATCGATCACTTTGGATTGACCGAACAACAGTTTAGTTACGCGTTCGCATTCAATGCACTGTGCGCCTCATTTGGTCCAACAATTTACATGAAGTTGTCCTACCGAATGCCGGTTCAAAAGGTCATCTCAGGATGTTTTGCTTTATTAGCGCTTGCGGGAATCTTCACCCTAACCATTGGCGACCTGTCCCCTTGGTTCTTCATGTTCATCGCTGCACCAGCGACAATGATGGCGATCATCATGCGAGTACCGGGCACCAACTTGATGTTGAACCAACAAGATCATGACACGGGCTCTGCCGTCGCGCTGATTCAGTTCTTCAGCATGATTTGTGGCTCGCTTGGCATGGTATTAGTTTCAATACGCCCAGAGTCACTGATTGAAAACCTAGGCTTTATTCAATTATCCATCGGTACGCTCGGTGGCCTGATGTGGCTAATGGTTAGAAACAAAGAGTTCGTGACTAATAAGCTGAATTAGACCCTTCCAAGATAATCACTGACAGTACCAGTCGTTAAGCCTGAGGAATGGTGGCTAATAAAAATCATTCCTCTGATAGAAATCTAGAGCGAAACCTTGATGGTGTTAAGCCGATGATTTTCATAAAGACTTTTCGGAAGCTATTTACGTCCTCATAGCCAACTAGATAACTAATCTGCTCAACTGGTTTATGGGAGCTTTCCAATAACTCGCATGCGCTATGAATACGCACGTGTTGGATATAATTGATAGGCGTAAAACTGGTCGCCTTGGTAAATTGACGGATAAAGGTTCTTCGTGTCATGAAGGCTTCTTCTGACAATTGATCGAGCGACAAAGGGAGATGATGATGCTTCTGAATAAAACGCTGCACCGAGACAATCTTGTCATTGCCGTGAGCATAATTCGGCACAAAACTCTGATAGTAGCGCTGCTCTCTCAAGCCCGTATCAAGCACTAGGTATTTACCGAGATTACGAGTATTGGTCGGCGTCGTGTATTTGGTCAGGATAAACAAAGCCAGATCCATCCACGACATCAAACCACCCGCAGTGATAATGTCAGCGTCATCGATCAATATTTTGTCGACATCAACATCGACCTCAGCATACTGCTCCGAAAACTGTTGCTGCGCTTTCCAATGCGTTGTCACGGTTCGTCCTTGCAACAAACCCGTTCCCGCCAAAATAAACACGCCTGCGCAAGCAGAACACAAGATCGCCCCACGTTGATGAGACTGCACAAGGTAGTCCAATAGCCCTTCATCTGGATCTAAGTAGTAGCTGCCATCTAAGTTTGGCGGCACTAGAATAATGTCGGCCTTTGAGTTCTCAAGTGGTCCGTTGGTCGACATAGACAAGTCGTCGTGAGGCTTAATTTCAACATGAAACTGAACCTGCTCATTGGAAGACTCAATGCTATTCGCCAACTGAAGAAACTCTTTCACTCCAAACACTGCACTTTGCAAAGAGCCTGGGTAGTCGATGATTTCGACCACAACTAATTTTGTCACTATTGCCATAGAGTCTGTCATTTTTGACGTGCGATAAAAACTACAGAGTATTCATAATATCCCTACACCGCAACACACCAAATACAAAGGTATAGACTATGAAAAACACTGCACTACTACTTATCGACTTTCAAAATGACTATTTCCCTTCATACGAGGGTGCAAAGTGGGCACTGTCTGAAACAGAAAAGGCAGCCGAAAAAGGTGCTCAGTTATTACAGGCTTTCAGAGACAAGCAACTTCCTGTGGTTCATATACGCCATGAATTTCCGACCAACGAAGCACCCTTCTTCTTGCCAGATTCAGACGGTGCTCAAATCCACAACAGCGTGACTCCGCTAGAAGGTGAAACTGTTATCGTAAAGCATCAAATCAATAGCTTTAGAGATACTGAACTGAACAAGGTGCTAAAAGATCAAGGCATTGAGAAACTGATCATCGTTGGCGCAATGAGCCACATGTGTATTGATGCGGTGACTCGTGCAGCAACCGATTTAGGCTACGAATGTCACGTAGCGCATGATGCTTGCACTACCTTAGACATGGAATTCAACGGTATTAAGGTTCCAGCTGCGCATGTCCATGCCGCATTCATGGCAGCACTGAGCTTTGGCTACTGCAATGTCGCGACAGCCAGCGAACTTGAAAGCCAACTTTAGTCAGACTCAAAACCGTCTACATGGGCGGTTTTGTCTATATTCAAATCAGAATTAGCTTCCAAACAATTCTTTCAGGCGCAAAAAAGGCCCCTTTCGGAGCCTTCTTATTAGAGTCTGAGATCACTCAACTTGGACAATTGCTACTAAGCTTGAGCCACTTGACGCGCTGGGTGTTTGATAAACACAGCGACTACAGCCACGATTGCAAGAGCAAAACAGTAGTACGAGTTGGCTACAATATCCAAAGGCGATAGGTTAAATACCGAACCTAATAGCAATACCTGCGCACCGTAAGGCAATACGCCTTGAATCACACAAGAGAAGATATCCAACAAGCTTGCAGAACGACGTGGAGACACATTGTTCTCTTCCGCCAATTGGCGAGCCACACTACCAGACACAATAATCGCTACCGTGTTGTTTGCCGTACATAGGTTCACCATAGACACCAAGCCAGCAATACCTAGCTCACTCGCACGGCCATTCGCTTGCTTAGAGTGTGAAGAGCCAAACGCACGAATCACACCACTTACCAAGTTAGTCAGAAACGCCAATCCACCTTGACGACGCATTAGCTCACTCAAACCACCAATCAGCATCGACAGTAAGAAGATCTCTTGCATGTTGCCGAAGCCTGCATAGATATCTTGAGCGTAATCAGTCATACCGTAGTTCTCAACAGAACCTAGGCTCACGCCACCCGCCAGCAAGATACCAATCGTCAACACGACAAAGACATTCATGCCCGATACCGCAAGAATCAAAATAGTGATGTACGGAAGGACTTTTAGCCACTCGATTGGACCTGTTTCAGGTACCTGAGTCGCTGTGCTGTTGAAAGCAAAGATAACAATCGCGATAAGTGCAGCAGGAAGTGCAATGCGGATGTTCTCTTTAAACTTGTCTCTCATCTCACAGCCTTGCGAGCGTGTCGCGGCAATCGTGGTATCAGAGATGATAGACAGGTTGTCACCAAACATAGCACCACTCAAAACAACACCTGCTGTCAGTGGAATGCTCATGCCAGCTGAGTCAGCAATACCTAGCGCAACAGGGGCAACCGCAGCGATGGTACCCATCGAAGTGCCCATTGCTGTTGCGATGAAAGCAGAAATAAGGAAGATACCCGGCAGAATCATGCTAGTTGGAATAGCAGATAGGCCAAGATTTACAGTCGCGTCAACGCCACCAGACGCTTTAGCCACAGCCGCAAAAGCACCCGCCAATAGGTAGATCATACACATTGCGATAATGTCTTTGTGACCTACTCCCCCCAAGAATTGTTCGATAGCACGGTTCAATTTATCTTTGCTCAATAGCAACGCTAACATCACGGCAGGCAGAGCCGCAATAGGAGCTGGAAGCTGATAGAAAGCAAAATCGACGCCTTGTAGCGACAGGTATGTACCCACGCCAATAAACAGCGCAAGGAAAACGATCAGAGGGATAAGTGCAACTGCAGAAGGGGCAATTACCGCATTAGAATTTTTTGAATTGGACATGGAACATCAACGCAATAGAACAGGAAGGTGAGCAGACTAATGTCACACTTAGAGGTTGTCAACGTCTAGACGTCTAAACGCCCAATTTAATGCAAAGTAATAAGAACCCTATTGAGCATCACGTAATAAAAAAGGCTATTTACTCATCAGTAAATAGCCTTTTGAGAACAGATTGCTTTTCGAGAACAGATAGCGTTTACACAGAAGCTAGCTTTGCTTGCTTAGTGCTTTTGCTAATTTAGCTTTTTTGCTTGAATGTCACTTGGTATTCGCCAATGCCTTCATAGTGGAAGGTCGTTGGCTTATCGAATCCCATCTCTACGATACCGCAGTAAGAACCCGTGATGATTGCTTCACCTGCTTGGAAATCTACGCCACGACGAGTCATGTAGTTAATCAGCCAGTAGATTGGGCTTGGCGGTAATGTATTTGGGTGCTTACCTGCGAACGCTTGAACTTGCTCACCTTGAGTCACTTCAATACTGATCTCAGCAGAAGTGAACGCTTTTTCGCGGTCTATCTCAGGGCCAATGAACAGACCTTGGTTCACTAGGCCATCAGCAAGCTTTTCGTAGAACTCAGCGCCGCTGTCATCCGCAAAACGAGATTGCATTAACTCAAGTGCCATATGGCAAGAGCCAATCGCTTCGTTGATTTGCTCTTCGCTGTAACCTTCTTGGTTTGCAGGTAGGCTCTTAGCAAGCATAAATGCAATTTCAGGCTCAACACGTACTACGTCGTTGTCTGCAAACAGTTCACAAACTTCTCCTTGTTGAACGCTGCCCGAGAAGATTGGCGCAACAATGAACTTGTCTTCAGCCAAAGGAAGCAAACACTTCCAACCACCGACCTTGTCGCTATTGAGATCGATCATTGATGATTGGATCTTTAGCGCATCTTCCAAGTTATTCGGACGGTACTGTTCGTCTAATCTTGGTGCTTTGGTGCCAGCAACGCGACGACTCAACAGTTCTTCAGCTGCTTGTTTAAATACATTTGTCATATAATACCACCTTTAGTTTTATGACCAGTATAATATCGGATTTCTTAAAGCTTGAATAGACAATTCAACAACGGTGCTACACCGAAAATTCAGCCATCAATTTTCGCATATTCTAGACGCAAACAACTGAAATTATTTTGATTTAAAGACAACAAAAGCCAGTAAGTTCGTTACTGGCTTTTCGATGTGTTACTGATGATTAGGCTTTACTGCCCTTTCAAGGTCTTCTTAAGGTTTTGCATGAAGTCTCTGAAGTGAGGCATAAAATTAACAAACAAAGGATGCTTTCTATCTTGCATCATCAATGGGCCGAGTAAGCGGATACTCACACCCAGTCGTGCTGCTGATTGCTCATCTAAGCCGCTGTCTTGTTTGATCTTCTCAACAATCGCGAACATGTTTTCTCTGTCTTCAATTTCAAACTGCATGGTTTGAAGTTCGCGGTCTTCTTTAACGCTCACTTCTTCAATAGTGATGCGGTAGTTATTGTGTTTGCCTGTAAATGCTTTCATGTGGATCTCCTACAATGCTGTGAAATGTTTTGGCTAGCTCTTCATGAATCGTTCTAGCTTAGGTTTAACCGTCATCGACATTACGACCATGATCGTAAGGCCAATAGGAAGCGCGGCAATAAATCCATTAAACCATCCACTGGTAAACGCCGATGTATCCGAAAATCCAATATTATTTGCCGCTGTTACAAATGCCATCATGGACTCCATTATGAATGCCATGATCAGTCCTATGATCAGGTTGCGAACTTTCTCGCTATAAGTTGTGAACACTCTAGCAACGGCTTTGGTGACTAAAGCCATCATCACCGCGCCCATTGGCATCATGATCACGACAACAAGGGCTAACGAAGAAAGCCAGTTGCCAATAAATGCCTCGCCGAATCCGACATTCATGTAGGTCATCACGGCCGTTAAACTGCCGCCAATCGTCAGCATTAAGCTCAACATGACCAAAATTTTGTATAAAACCGGTGTGCCTTTTTGCTCAGGAAGAGTTTGCGTTAGAGTTGCTTGAATCGTCATATCTATTTCCTGTCTTGAATTTACGAACAATCAAGTTGATAATGTCAACCATAAATACAGTGGTTGATAATGTCAACTATATTTCTAAGGATCGTTTATGTCTGATAACACATCGCTAGAGTCTATCTTTCGTTTAGTGCACTCTTTGAAACGTCAAATGAGCGAACAGATTGAGAGCTTAGACTCAGAGATCGCACCTATGAACATTCGTGTCATGAAGATCATTACTAAGAAGTCTCCATGTACCGCTATCGATATCGCACACTTCCTAGATCGTGATAAAGCACAGGTCACTCGGCTCATTAATGCCTTGATCAATCAGGAACTTGTGAAGAAGTCTCCGAACCCGGAAGACAAGCGCAGCCAGTTATTGGTTCTGACTGATAAGGGTCAAGAGATCATGAGTAAGGTCTCGGATATCGATCGAGACATGCTGAAGAGAATGACCAAAGGCATGGCCGAAGACGAGTTAGAACAATTCAGAAAAATTGCGAAGAAAATGGCGCAGAACTTAGAAAGCTGATCTTAAAAATAAAACGAAAAAACGCCACCGAATCGTAAGATCGGTGGCGTTTTTTGTATAAGTTGGGTTGTAAAGCTTAGTGGTTTAGCTATGTCTATTTGGATGACAACTCTAATTCGATGCTAATTTCCACCATGCCTTAACAGGTACGGGTTCTGAAATCACCAAACGCTCACCCATCACAGGGCTCACCATCTGTACATCTCGTTTTTTACTTATCGCCAAAGATTGTTCCATTGGGTCTTGCCAATCGTGCATAGAAAGATCAAACGTACTGTTGTGGATTGGCATCATCACCTTACCTTGTAGGTCGATGTGCGCCTGAACGCTCTGCTCTGGGAACATATGAATATCCGCCCAAAGTGAGTTATACGCGCCCGTTTCAACCATGGTTAAATCAAACGGCCCAAAACGGTCGCCAATCTCTTTAAAGCCGTTGAAGTAACCAGAGTCACCACTAAAGAAGACTTTCTTATCTGAAGCGTTAATAACCCAACTCCCCCACAGTGTTTGGTCACGATCAAGTAAGCCACGACCAGAGAAGTGCTGTGTTGGCGTCAAAGTAAACTCAATATCTGAGGCCGTTGCTGATTCCCACCAGTTCAACTCAATAATCTTTGCTTTATCCACGCCCCACTTTTCCAGCAATGCACCGACTCTGAGTGGCACCAAAAATGTACCTACTTTATCGGCTAATACCTTTACGGCACCTTTATCTAAATGGTCGTAGTGGTCATGACTGATGACAACCACGTCAATGTCAGGTAACTCTTGCAGTGAGATTGGTGTTGGGTGGAAGCGCTTTGGCCCCATCCATTGCACGGGTGATGCACGGTCACTGAATACAGGGTCGGTCATCACAAGCTTGCCATCCAGCTTCATCATCACACTGGAGTGACCTAAGCGGTAAGCAACGTCGTCTTGTTCTTCGATCAGCTGCTCGGAAGTCATTGGAATCAAAGGCAATGCAGCGCGCGGCACGGGCTCGTTTCTTTCCACAGTCACATAAGCTTTCAGGATTGAAAAAATATCAGACATACCCGATTTGTATTCCAGATCACTGTTTACAAACTTCTTTGGAAGCTTATCTAGATTGTCGTTTGATTGTGAACCTGTGCTTACGATAGCGACCACGGCAAGTACTCCTAAAATCGGTAATAGATATTTTTTCATTGGTATCTCTTTAATCATTGGGTCTATCCCAACGCAAAAACTACACTGGCTAGTTTACATATCAAAATTAAAAAGTAAACCAATGAGTGTAATTTTTGTTTTATCTAAACGTGAGCGTGCCAAAATCGACTTTGGAGAGGAGTTACTCTATTTGGTAGGCAAGGCTAATCAGCTGACCATACATTCTTGAAATCTGGCCATCCCCAGTTGGTAATGGCCACGTTTTTCAGAATCCCTTGGAAACGAACGGTCTGTAAATGGTGGAACATAGGCACTAACCAATAATCTGAGATCAGAGTAGACGCGATGGGTTCTAGCTCTGCCAAGTAATTAGGCAGTTCAACGGATGCTTTATGACTATCCAAGCGCTGCTTGAGCCAATCACTGTTCACCTCTCCTAAAGCAGAGTGCAAAACAGGATCGTTCATCATCCACGAAAACAGCGAAGACGGGGCATTATCATCGAGATTCAGGTTACACAACACCAGATCCTCCTTTAACTCACCACTCTGAGAGAGCTGCGCCAATTCTCGAAAACTGTAGGTGTTCACCTCAACTTCCACGCCATATCGTTTAAGGATGTCTGATACACAAATAGCACAACGATAGAGCGCGTAGTAATTATAAACCGCAATGCTCATCTTTGTCGGTAGTTGTGCTTCTTTCGCAGGCGTTCGATACAACTTCTGCCAACTTGGCAGTATGTTCTGAGCAAAAGAGACGCTAAACAAGCCTTGATTTTGTTCCAATTGAGACAGTACCGCTTGTGGGTTAGCTATCCCTGAGATGTACTTACGCTGCTCATCAGTTAGCAAGCTAGCCGCTGAGTTCTGATTGAAAAGGATAAACAAACACCCATCCTCAACTCGGCTACGAAGGCCATCAGTTTCAGCCGACACCAGCTTCGCGTCGCTTTTCCCTAATTGATGGAAGCAAGATGAATCTTCATAAGGTGACACCTGCATTTGGCTGTCATCAAAGCGAGCACTGCCCGTCATCGACTCTTCGAATTGCCAAATAGTCACCTCATCGGTTAACGAGCGACAACCATAATAGTGTTCAAATGCGGCAAGCTTGATGCGTTCGTTACTAGTCTCAACCACTTTGAAAGGGCCGGTTCCAATCACGGCATGAGACACTGAATTCAATGGCGATGGCTCACGAGTCACTTGCGCAGCAGGTTGAATCGAATACTTAACGCCAGCCAATAAGCCCGCGAAGCCAGTGTCTGCTTTGGTCAATTGGAAGCTGATCCTTAACGGCTGTTCACTGTAAACCGAAGCGACATGGGCGAGCTCTGTCTGATAGAAAGGTAGCGGTTGTAAGGCGGTAAATAACGACACGAGTTGCTTGGCGTCAACGGGTTGACCATCATGGAAGGTTAAGCCCGGGCGCAAATAGAAAGTCCAAACTAATTTTTCAGCATCATATTCCCAATGGTGCGCCAGTTCAGGCTTCAACTTGCCCTTGCCATTACAAGTGACGAGGCAACTGAACACTTGCCTGATCAAAAATCGTTCGCTACTGCGGTGAATATGATGCGGGAATAGGTCTTCAAACTTACGTTTATAGGTTAATTGAACGTGCAGCAGCCCTTCACGCATCGTCGCGCCAGAGGTTTCTTGGAGGAGAGAGCCAAATACAGCGTGGTCATTGTCTAGAATTGAGAGTGCTTTTTCGTATTTGCCCTGCTCTATCAGTTTACTGGCAACATGTTGAGTCAATTCTTGATTGCTAAAACGTAAAGTCAGATTAGAACGTTGATTCCTGCCGACTTTTGGCTCCCACACCAACCATTCAGCCTGATGCATCTTGCCTAACAAGGTTCGTGCATGGCGCAAGCTGGTGAACAGCTTATCTGCGACCTCAGTTAAGGTAACCGAATGTGAGAGGTTAGGCTCAAACGAATCTAGCCTTGTGTAGTAACGCATCATGTTTAGATCAGACAAATAATGAACCTTTTTAGAAACAACCCTTCCTGATTAAGCTCATTATAAAACACATCAGCCCAAAAGTAGCGCTAAAAGACAAAAACAGGAACAACCTAGTAAAAACCCATCTGTTTATTACTTCCTATTAAGTGACCATAATTAATGGGTCAACAAGGAACTTTGAGCTCCCACCAAAGCCTAATACAAGAGAAGTAATCATCATGAGAAAATACTATCTTAATAAGCTAAAAAGCACCTGTAGCAAGCTCGAAAGAGAAGCACTACGAACACTTATAGAGCTATGTAACTGGCGTTATTAGTACACTTTTAAGCACCGAGTTAACGCGAGTTGAGTACAACCTAATAGGCTCCTACCCCCAATATGAGTTAGGTCTCAACTCGCTTTTCCATTCCAAACTCCCTCTCAACCTAGTTGTACCAATCGCTCACACATTCGATAAATTTCCGTTGTCGACTCGACAAATTTAATTCGTTTTCTTAGTTAAACGAAAAGCCTTAAGGTTCGCCCCGAAGCAAGCAAAGAGCCTCAGAAAAACTGAAAGCTCAGCTAACAACTCATTTATTTGCAGTTACCAATCAGGTATTAACTAAGGAAACGCCATGCGTATCGCAATTCTTTCTCGCAACGAAAACCTATACTCTACTTCTCGCTTAAAAGCGGCTGGAGAAGCTCGTGGTCACCAGGTCGATGTTATCGACACGCTGCACTGTGATATAGATATCGCGAGTAACAATCCGAAGATTCGCTACATGGGTGAAGAGCTACCTCAATACGATGCTGTTATTCCACGTATTGGCGCTTCCATTACCTTTTACGGCACTGCGGTTGTTCGCCAATTCGAAATGATGGGCACTTTTTGTATCAATGAGTCAGTAGCTATCAGTCGTTCTCGCGACAAACTGCGCTCACTACAACTGTTGTCTCGTAAAGGTATTGGCTTACCAAAAACAGGTTTCGCTAGCCGCCCAGACAAGATTCAAGACTTGATCAAAAACGTAGGTGGCGCGCCACTGGTTATCAAGCTTCTTGAAGGTACTCAAGGCATCGGTGTAGTTCTAGCAGAAACAAACAAAGCAGCTGAAAGCGTTATCGAAGCATTCATGGGCCTAAAAGCGAACATCTTGGTTCAAGAGTTCATTGAAGAAGCTAATGGCGCAGACATCCGTTGTTTTGTTGTGGGTAACAAGGTTATTGCAGCAATGAAACGTCAAGCTGGTGAGGGTGAATTCCGCTCTAACCTACACCGTGGCGGTACAGCTCAACTGGTTAAACTAACCAAAGAAGAGCGCGCTACAGCGATCAATGCAGCTAAAATCATGGGGTTAAACCTATGTGGTGTCGATATTCTACAATCTAAGAATGGCCCTGTTGTAATGGAAGTGAACTCTTCTCCAGGCCTAGAAGGTATCGAGAAAGCGACAGGTAAAGATGTAGCAGACATGATTTTCGGATTTATCGAGAAAAATGCAAAACCAAACGCTAACCGTACTCGTGGCAAAGGCTGATTAAACGCCGTTTACTCATGATTGGAAAAAACATGAACAATAAAATGATCATAGGGAATACAGAAGCACTTTGCTTACCAGAGTTAGGGATAACTGGACTACATACGCGTGTTGATACAGGGGCTCAAACCTCTTCTCTACACGTAGACAATCTACTATGTGTAAAAACAGACGGTGAAAACTTCGTTGAGTTCGATCTTCACCCAGACGTTTACCACCTAGAAGAAACAGTGCGCTGCAAGGCGAAGCTGAAAACAAGTAAAAGAATCAAATCATCGAACGGCGAAGTTGAACACCGTTGTGTGATTGAAACCATGCTAAAAATTGGTGGTCAGGAATGGCCTATCGATATCACACTAAGCAACCGTCAAGATATGACTTATATGATGCTGCTTGGTCGTCAAGGCATGAGTGACAAAGTGATTGTTGACCCAGCGGGTGAATTTCTAATTTCTCATTAATTGAACTGCTCCACAGCTCAAATAGTGAGTCAACAACGCGTACTAATAAAGGCCAGTCTTTGAGACTGGCCTTTATTATTTATGGCGATTTTTTTTATTGTTAAACCCAAATCGCCAAACAGATTTTAGCAAACCTTTGAGTTTGATTTTGGTCACTCGCCAATGTGTCACTGGCCTTCTTGGCGCACTCATCAACAGATGTTCAAAGGCTTGCTCACTCAAATTCACTTGTCCCCCATGCGCCACCAGCAAGGTGTCAAGCTGCATGCCATAGATACGAGATACCGACGCTCGATACTTATTGGGATGAAAAATTGGGAAAGGCGGAATCAGCTTCTTTTTGACCTCGACCATTAAATCCGCCACATAGGCGACACTGTGTGATGGGCAATAGACGGAAAGATCTCTGTCGGTATGGCCTGGCGTTTCCAGAACCAACCAGTCATCAAAACCCGGAATGCTGTCTCCATCCGACAGCTTGTAGTCCGGCTTTAACTTTCTTGAATACCATAGATTTGCTTTGGGCTTACCCAATCGATTCGCCATCCATCGTGCCAATGCCAGATCGGTCAAATGCATCAATATACCATCGATGCCGTGGTACCAATCCTTATCTCGATTTGCTGCAACCAAATTACAATTAGTGAGCTTTCTGAGCTTGTGCGCTGCCCCTGCGTGGTCTGGATGCATGTGCGTAACCACAACCGTATGTAGATCAGCAAAATCACGCATAAGCTCTGTTTCGATGAAAGCCTTCAAATGCGGGATGTCTGCTCGACACGCACCATCAAGCAAGAGCAACCTGTCAGGGTACTCTACGAGATACATGTCTTGGATATAGCCTTTGATGGTATGAAGTTGCAAATCCATTCCTTGTGACAAAACAACTGGTCAGACCTATACAATAGCAAACTCATCATCAATTGTGATCATTTTGTTAAAAACAACAATCTAAAACCAGATATATAGCTCGAATCAAGATTTCCATTGGTATCCACTCAATCACTCAAATCCGACGTTACTCAAAACCAATGTTACTCAAGTCCAATTTAACTCAGAATAATGAGGGCACATTCCAAAGATGACCATCAATTTCATCCGATATTTTTCAGCATTATCGAATGCTCACATCACCGAAAACCTTGCTCAACAAGCCTTGCGCTTTAAGCACTGAGCATCATTTGTCGTGACGACAAAACATGTGATTTGGTGACCTGAGTTATTCGGACTATATATGCGCCTCTAATTTATTGTCTGAGTGCTGTACATGAACCAACTTATCGATGCTCTTTCTACCCAAGGTTACTTTGTTTGGGATGACTTCTTAACTCACGAAGAAGTAGTGGCATTGAGGGATTGCATTCCAGAGAACTGGAACAAGGCTAGGATCGGCCGTAACGATGATGTAGCACGAGAAGCAACGATTCGTAGTGACAAAATTCAGTGGGTACGCCGTGATATGGGCGAACCCGCATCTCTGTTCCTAGACAAAATGGAACAAATTCGTTTAGAAGCAAACAGAGCGTTCTTTTTGGGTCTGTTCGAGTACGAAGCGCACTTTGCTAAATACGAGAAAGGTGACTTTTACCAGAAGCACTTAGACTGCTTTAAAGGTAATGAAAACCGCCGCCTAACCACTGTGTTCTACATGAATGACGAATGGTCTGAGGAAGACGCAGGGGAGCTCGTGGTTTACGATCTAAAAGACAACCACATTGCGACCATTCCACCAAAGTCAGGCCGCTTATTTGTGTTCTTGTCTGAACAGTTCCCACACGAAGTGTTACCAACCAACACAGAGCGATTCAGTATCGCAGGTTGGTTCCGTATTAACGGCGTGAAAGACAACCAATTAGACATCGCGCACTAAAACTGTATCCACATCGAACCTTATTCTTAGCCTCTCCATCGAGAGGCTTTTTTTTGGTCAGAAAAACGTCTTGAAAGCCAAATACATCAAACATCAAATCCATCAATAACTTTTCTCTTAAATAAAATCGAAATGAATCTTTCACATCAGTGAAACGCTTTAGCCACGTAAGTGAAATATACCCTGTTCAAGATAGCTTCAAACGATACCCCTACCGTCTCGTTAATACTCAAATTCAATACCTCTATATCGATTTCATCCAAAAGGAAAAGAAGATGAATAAGCTAATTTTGGCAGGCGTTCTTTCTGCGACAGCAGCAATGCCGGCGTTCGCAACGACTCAAGTTACTTGGTGGCACGCAATGGGCGGCCAACTTGGAGAAACCGTCAATAAGATTGCGACTGACTTTAATGCGTCACAAGATGATTACAAGATCACGCCAATCTATAAAGGTTCATACACAGAGACCTTAACAGCGGGTATCGCAGCATATCGAGCTGGCGAAGCTCCTAACATTCTACAAGTCTTCGATGCCGGTGCTGCAACCATCATGAACGCTAAAGGTGTCGCGAAACCGGTACAGGATATTCTGGTTGAATCGGGCTACAACTTTAATTCAAACGACTACCTAGCTGGCGTTCGTAACTTCTATGCCGACAACCAAGGCAAGATGGTTGGTATGCCTTTCAACAGTTCGACGCCGGTTCTTTACTACAACAAAGACCTTCTCGCAGAAGTGGGAGCCGAAGCGCCTAAGACTTATGAAGAACTCGAAGTGGTTGCTAAGAAACTGAAGGCCGAAGGACACATCGCGTTTTCTCAATCTCTGACGCCGTGGATCATGTTTGAAAACTTTAAGTCTCGCCACAATCTACCGGTCGCAGACCAAAACAATGGTTACGACGGCTTATCCACTAAGATCATGTTCAATACCAAAGACATGATGATGCATGTTAGCAAGATGAAAGAGTGGTCAGATCTAGGTTACTACAAGTATTACGGCAGCGACTGGGACGCGAACCAAACACCTTTCGAGCGCCAAGAAGTGGCGATGTGGATGGGTTCTTCAGGCTCGTTCGGTGGCTTGCGTAACCGCGTACCTTTCGAGTTAGGCACAACTTACCTTCCATACTGGAAATCGGTCAACCCTGATGCTGGCTTAACCTTCATTGGTGGTGCAGCTCTGTTTGCACTCAATGGCCATGACCAGAAACAGGACAAAGGTGTTGCAGCGTTCTTTGATTACCTGACCAAACCTGAAACTCAGGTTTACTGGCACAAAACCACTGGCTATGTACCTGTAACAACTGCTGCCTATGAACTAGCGAAAAAGTCCGGCTACTACACAGAGCAGCCAGACGCAGAAGTGGGCGTTAAGCAACTAAGCCTCAAATCGGGCGAGTGGACTAAAGGCTACCGCCTAGGTTATTACCCGCAGATCCGTGAAGTGATGCACCGTGAGTTCGATAACATCTTCGCTGACCGATCTAGCGTCGAGAGCAGCCTAGACAAGGTCGAAGATGAGAGCAGCAAACTACTAAAGCGCTTCGCTCGAACGATGAACTAGATCGGTTAATAACTAGATCGATCAGTAAACTGGATCGATTAATGAAACGAAACTGTTCACAAGCTTAAGGCTTAGCGAATCAGAGCCGTTCATCACTCCTCACGACTTGTCACTGCGTCGCTAAAAACGCTATGGCAAGACGTGAGGAGATTCTTCCCTAGCGCCATTTCTTGCTCCAACAACGATAACTCAACGGGATGCATGCCTTGATATCGCGCTAGTGGTAACGGCCGCTCATAGTGGCCACTGTAATTATTTTTAGGGATTACCCTGTGGAACGACGTCAACAATTCTTTCACTCTCCGCTGCCTTACCTATTTTTGGCACCTCAGATCCTCATCATTGCCATTTTCTTTATCTACCCAGCAGCAAAGGCGGTTTACCTTTCATTTATGCTGGAAGACCCTTGGGGCACCTCATCTATATTCGTCTGGTTTGAGAATTACCAAATGCTATTCGAATCGAGCGAGTACCTGAACTCGATTGGCTTTACTTTGATGTTCGCGATTGTGGTCTCTTTCTTATCACTTGCCTTGGCTCTGCTGCTTGCCGTGAAAGCCGACAACATCATTCACGGACAAGGCGCTTACAAGGTCACTCTCACTTGGGTTTACGCGGTTGCCCCTGCGATTGCAGGTGTTATTGGTGCTTTCTTGTTTAACCCGCACATTGGCGTGTTCACAGAAATCTTTGCTGTTGTGGGTTGGGATTTTAGCTTCCAAACCGATCCCGTGGATGCCACGTTTGCTCTGATTTTGGTGTCCGTGTGGAAACAAGTTTCGGTGAATTTCATCTACTTTCTGGCGGGGCTTCAATCAATCTCTTACGCCGTAAAAGAAGCAGCGATGTTGGATTGTATCAGTGACTCGAAACGTTTCTGGACCATTACCTTCCCACTGCTCGCCCCGACTGGCTTCTTTCTACTGGTCATCAACCTCACCTACTCATTCTTTGAAACCTTTGGCGTGATAGACACCATGACCAATGGTGGCCCAGGTGGCGGTACAACTTCATTAGTGTACAAGGTGTATCGAGATGGTTTTGTTGGCGCAGATTTAGGCGGCAGTTCCGCCCAGTCTGTTGTGTTGTTACTACTGGTACTCACTCTCACATTTATCCAGTTTCGCGTTGTAGAAAAGCGCGTCCATTACTAGCCCCTCCACGCTAGGATTTAACGCGACAGGAGTTATTTATGAAAAGTAATAAGGTCTCAGACCACCTAATTTTAATTGCAGGGATGCTGTTTATGTTGGTCCCTATCTGGCTAATCTTCGCTAGTTCTACGCATAACCCAAACACCATTGTCAGCGAAGGTCTGCAATGGCTACCGGGCGATAACTTTACGGCCATTTATAGCGAAGCTTGGAACAAAAGCATGGGCTTTAGTGGCGAAGTCACCGCCAGTAAAATGATCGCCAACTCGATGATCATGGGGCTAGGTTTTGCGATCGGTAAGATCATCATTTCGATGATGGCCGCGTTTGCTTTAGTCTACTTTAGACTCCCTTATGCCACGGCGTGGTTTTGGCTGATCTTCGTGACGCTGTTACTGCCATTAGAGGTTCGTATTATTCCTTCCTATGAAGTTGTCGCTGGGCTTGGTCTTCTTAATAGCTATACAGGGTTGATTCTGCCTTTGATCGCATCAGCCACCGCGACCTTCTTTTTCAGGCAATTCTTCAAAACCATCCCCGATGAATTGTTAGAAGCCGCTCAGCTAGATAACGCAGGTCCGTTTCGATTCTTTGTCGACATCTTATTGCCACTGTCTAAAACCATGATCGCCGCGATCTTCATCATCATGTTTGTGGTGGGTTGGAACCAATACCTGTGGCCAATCATGATGACCACGGACGAAGGCTACAACACCATCGTGATGGGCATCAAACAAGTACTCAACAACATCAATGAAACCAGTTTACCGCGCTACGACTATGTTTTTGCCATGGTGATTTTAGCGATGTTGCCACCCGTTTTAGTGGTGGTTGTATTTCAGCGTTGGTTTGTAAAAGGGCTAGTAGAAAGTGAAAAATAATAACGACAAAAATCAAATGAACGATAACCGCGTTCAATCACTCGCTGAGTACAAGATGTCTCACCTGCCTTCTCACCAAGCTATCCACAAAAATACAGAGGACACACCGATGCCAAAGTTAAAACAAACGTTAGCGCACAACCAAGCCACTCACGATCGTACGCGTAAAGCTCCCATCATGCTGGGTATCAAAAACTTGGTAAAGACGTATGAAAACGGCCATCAAGCCGTCAAAGGAGTCTCGCTTGATATCGATGAGGGTGAGTTCCTTGTTTTGGTGGGTCCTTCTGGTTGTGGCAAGTCTTCTATCCTACGTTCCATTGCGGGCTTGGAAAGCATTTCTGGTGGCGAGATTCACTTAAGTGGTCGCCGTGTTGATAACGAAAAGCCAGCTCAGCGTGATATCGCAATGGTCTTCCAAAATTATGCGCTCTACCCCCACATGTCGGTTTACAAAAACCTAGCTTATGGCTTAAAGAACCGAGGTGTTAGTCAGCACCTTATTGAAGAGAAAATTGAGAAAGTCGCCAAAACGCTGAAAATCGAAGAATACCTAGACCGCAAGCCAGCCAAGCTTTCGGGTGGTCAACGTCAACGTGTTGCTATGGGACGAGCGATCGTTCGCGATCCACAACTTTTTCTGTTTGACGAACCTTTGTCTAACCTAGATGCCTCACTGCGTGCTCACATGAGATTAGAGATCAAAAAACTGCAACGCGAACTTGGCGTGACCAGTGTTTACGTCACTCATGACCAAGTCGAAGCCATGACACTGGCTGATAGAATCGTGGTGCTCAACAAAGGCCAGATAGAGCAAGTCGGGACGCCACGAGAGGTCTACCACCAGCCAGCCAGTACTTTTGTGGCGAGCTTCATTGGCAGCCCTGCAATGAATTTTTTACCAGCAACACTCGATGACGGATACCTTGAGATTGGTGATCAGCAAATGTACTTACCCGAGTACGCCCACGTAAAAAATACAGCTATCACACTTGGTATTCGTCCAGAGCACTCTGAAATTGGTTCAGAATTGATGATGAACACCTTGCCTCTTGAACTGCGTATCAGTGTGGTTGAGCCTTTGGGTCCAAATCAATTGGTTCATGGTCTGGTGAACGAGCAGCCCTTTATTGCAGTAACACCAGAAACGACACTGTGCCAAGCCGTCCCACTAGGGCTAAGAATCGATAAATCCAACCTGCATATTTTTGACAATCATGGCAAACGCATTCACCCAAATAATTTCACATCACAGGAGCCACACGAAGATACGACAAGCTTAACGACGGCTCTCGCTTAATCGAGTACACTGATATTTAATGCGTTTTTACGGTGCGTCTTTAAGAAGGATTAATTATGTCGTCTATCATCGTAGGTCATAGAGGTGTAGCTGGTACTCACCCAGAAAATACCAAAGCAAGCATTGAACAAGCGGCTAAACTCGGCTTGAAATGGATTGAAGTTGATATTCAGCCCACTCAGGATGACCAACTGGTCGTTTGTCACGATCACACGCTTGAGCGCTGCAGCGATGGCAAGGGTCGAGTTGATGAACACACCCTTGCTGAACTGCGTCAGCTCGACTTTGGCAGTTGGAAGTCTGAGCAGTTCGCTGGAGAAAAAATACTGACGCTGGAAGAGTTACTCACACTCGTTGAGCAGCATGATCTTAGCGTCAACCTCGAAATCAAAGTCGACAGCCGACATCAAGCCCCTTATGTGGTTGATTTGCTGCACGACGAGTTGATTCGCTCAAATCTAGACACTGATAAGGTCTTACTTTCGAGCTTCAGCCATAAGGTGGTTGCTGAAATGGCTCGTCATTTACCGAGATATCGAGTGGGAGTAATCACAGAGCAACTGACTCAAGATGATCTTATGCTCATCAATGAGGTCAAAGCGTTCAGCTGTCACATGAACTATGAACACGTTGATCAGAGCGATATTGACACACTCAACGAAGCGAACATTCAAGCATGGTGCTACACCGTCAATGATCCGTCTCGCTTCAAATTTCTCTCAAAAGTAGATGCTGTATTTACTGATTTTCCGAATCAATTCAACCCTATAAATTGACCTCGTAAATACCGCAAAAATCCCCCCCGAGAGACTTTAAAATTAACCCTGAAAAACCTGAAAATTAGGTAGCAAACACAAGTGAGTAGGAGTACATTCCGCTACTCACTTGGTTTCATCGCTCGCTCTATTTAGACAGCTTCATTGGTTACTTAATTTATGGATCTCATTTTTAGTCCAACCTTCCCTGTTTTGGGTGCAATCTTCATTTTTGCCGCTATTGTTCGTGGCTTCTCAGGTTTCGGTTTCACCTTAGTGGCACTGCCATTAAGTGCGTTATTCGTGCCTGTAATCGAGCTGGTTCCCGTTTTCATGCTGATCGACCTGTTAGGCAATATCCAATTGCTGCCGAAGGTTAAACATCATGTGAATTGGCGCTGGGTTTCAAAGGTATTTGTCCCTTGTTTGGCCTTCACTCCGGTCGGCCTACTTCTGCTAAAATCCGTTAGCCAAGACACGATCATCTTGATCATCAGCGCCTTCATTTTTGCATCTGCACTTATGATCTACAAAGGGTTCCAGTACAAAAGAGAGCCTAGATTTGCTCCCTATATTCTAGGTAGCCTTGCTGGGGTAATGAACGGCGCAGCTTCAATGTCAGGGCCTCCGATTGGTACACACGCGTTGGCAAGCCCAGTTGCTCCGCATATAGCCAGAGCTGGCCTGATTGCGTTCTTTGTGTTGGCAGATTCCAGTGCGTTTGTATCGGCATCTATCGCAGGATTAGTCGACCGCGAGGTGGTCTGGCTTACTTTTGCACTGTTACCAAGCAGCATGTTTGGCGGTTATGTGGGTTCTAAACTATTCGAGAGATTTGGTGGAGCGAAATTTAAGCCAGTCACCATTGCGTTGCTGATCGTAATTGCGATATTCAGTGCAGGTCGAGTCATACTGTAACTGACTTTAGCGGTTAATTACGGAAGTTGGTTTCACGAATTGACTGCGCTAATTGCCTGCGCGAATAGATTCCGAAAGTGATTAAGAAAATTGGGTACCAATTACTACCATTCTATATGGATCGGGGTACCCATTTTTACGAGTTGGATGAACTCATCCATATCTTGATTGGTTAGTGCAATACAACCATCCGTCCAATCAAAGCTTTGAATAAAGCTCGGTGAACGGCGCTCACCATTTTTAATACCGTGGATCTTGATGTTCCCTCCAGGGTCGACATCATTTTCTTCAGCCCACTGCATATCCGAAGGTTGCGGGTAGCTGATATGCACCGAGCGGTGAAAATCCGATTCTTCCATCACATAATCGAGCTGGTATTCCCCTTCAGGTGTTCGGTTATCTCCTTCAAAACGTTTATGCCCTTTCGGTTGTTTCCCTAACGCAATACGAAACTCTTGAATGACCTCATCACCCTTAAGTAGGTACATTCTACGCTTCGATTTATCAACTTTGACTAAAGTAACCACTTGCGACAGAGAGTCTGCCTCAGAAGAGGGACCGGTTAGAGTGTAAGACTGTTGAGAAGAGCTTTGAGGGGGACGTTTAGATGAACCTTGAGACAGCTGGGCAACTTGTTCGCCAGAGTTACTGCTAAGAACATCATCCACAATAATCACATGTTTGGAATTAGAGATCACTGAAGAGGTTGAGTTAGAGGAAGACGTTGAGACACGCTGAGAGTGAGCCGGTTTCGACTCGAATACAATGGTTTCGATTGCCGTCGCGTCAGAAATTATCTTTTCAACCACAACCTTTTCAGCTTGCACACTCGAAGCTACAAACAGTAAACACAGTGATAAAGGCAAAAATAGACGCACCTTTAGTTCTCCTCAAAGCGCATGGACATGGTTCGTGATTGAGTTTCCATGCCTAACGATTCATAGAAACCCTTAGCTTGCTGATTAAACTCCATCACTTCTAACCTAAGCTCAATAGCACCGCTCGCTTGCGCCCACTGATTAAACGACTTCATCAACGCTTTGCCGACGCCTTGGCTCTGAACCTGATCGTTTACCACAATCGTATTCACTCGTGCTATTTTGTGAGACTGAATGAAGCTTACCCCTTTATTCTGCGTTACCTTCCCCACCAAGAAACCAACAACCTGTTGAGCGTCAACCGCAACTAAGAAAGTGCCAACCGGATCAAGCATCAATCCCAACCAATATTCTTCACTATCAGCTAAGCCATGAGAAGCGGGAGCAAATACCATAGGGGCACCAAGATGATGTTGACGATTTATTTGCATAGAGAGCTCTAAGATCGAGCTAATATCAGTTACCTTAGCGTTCCGGATTTGCATATCACTACCTTTTAAAATTCAATAACACCTTAGCAAAAATAGCTTAGCTGTGCACCGTCCTACTCTTTTAACAAAACTTTCGAGCTAGAGCTTGATACCACTAATTACATGACACGATAACGAAGAACAGCTCCCAATTGGGAGCTGTTCTTATATCTAAATCTCGGTTCGTTCTAAACGAATGACGTAAAATCAATCAGATAAGAAACGATTAAAAACCGTTAAACATTTTGGGTCTGCTTTTTTTGATTATTACGGTATAGGTCAAATTGAACAAACCATTCATAGCGACATCTCTAAACTTACTTAAGAATTTTAGAGTTTTAATACGGAGTGATTTTTTTGTTCTAGAAGACCGATTTCCAATGACTGAGCCACCTTCTCCCCCGGTTAATCCTGCAGGAGATATTCCGTAAGTTGGTTGCTTATGAAGCCATACATTTCTAATAAATACATCTACTGGGTAGAGGAATCGTTCACTTTTTTCTATAAAAATTTTCGCCACATGCGGTGTGATCATATAGGCAGTGGTGCATAGTGGTGTTTTAATATGTCGCACTAGACTTTGTTCGTCATCGAGATTTTCAACGACATAATTATACTCTCTCTTAGTCGAATAATTTTCCAATCTCATAAAACCACACTCTTCAATATGCTTACTGGCAAATTGAACCGTTTTTTCAAATACATCGACATCAACAACAACATCGTCTTCGAAGACAATAACTGGTTGATTTAACTGAATGCATCTTTCCCACGCTAAATAGTGACTACCATAACACCCGATCTCACCAGGAACAGCGATCCTTCCATTTAGTGCATAAAAGGCGGTTTCATCATAGAAATCCATCAAAGGATGAGGTTTAGAGGACATAGCATCAACAGCACTCAACTTTTCAATATCTAGAGACTTAATATTTAAAAGTTGCTTTTGGCTGGATAAAAATCGTTCAGATTTACGTTCTAGCGCAATAATAAGAGATTTCACAGTAAAAAAACACCTATTGCTAATAATTTAACCCATAAGAAATTAATATAAATATCAACAAAAGTAACCCCCCTATTTCTCATAATTAGAACCAATCTAAAACAAATGTTGTTCATTATTCCAATTATGTTCAACTTCGTGACTCTGTAACGTAAATTGCTCCCAATCGATAACATTTATTGTCTTAAAATGTTATCAATTACTAAACAAAGTGATATTAAAACACCATAGGTTAATTGCGCGATTGCATATAAATACAATTGCACACCAATTCAGCTTGTATAATATTTCTTAAGAATTGACGAGAGGATATAATCAATAGATCTTCATTCTTTGGGTATTGAGTCTTTTATATTAAACACTTCCAATAAACCACCAATTGAGAGAATACAATCGGTCACTGATACTAAACCTGCACCTCCCACCTCCGAACCAGCACAACAAAAGACTCTATTATGATGCTCTAGAAAGCTCAGGTATAGACGAGTTAATATTAATATCAGGCTAAAGATCTTGGAGAATTGTTCCGCAAATCTCAGAAACAATGCTAGCCATTGAGTGCTACTATCTTCATAGAATTAATATACTAACTATTGGATACCTTATGATTAAGTTCGCTGTAATTGGAACCAATTGGATTACACAGAAATTTGTTCAAGCTGCTCATGAATCACAATCGATGCAGTTGGCTGCTGTTTATTCACGAAATCTGGCCAGCGCGGCGCAGTTCGCCCAAGAATTTGACGTTGAAACGACGTATGACTCACTCGACGCATTGGCAAATGACAACACAGTTGAAGCCGTGTACATCGCTTCACCAAACTCACTGCACTGCGAGCAATCTATCTTGATGATGGAACACGGCAAGCATGTCATCTGTGAGAAGCCTGTCGCATCGAATATTGAAGAAGCAACACACATGTTTGAGGTCGCTCAGAAGAACGGTGTGGTGCTGTTTGAGGCGTATAAATCTCAGTATCTACCGAACTTTGAGCAAGTTCAACTCGGCTTAAAAAAGATAGGCAAAGTGCATAAAGCGCACATCAACTACTGTCAATATTCATCGCGTTACCAGAAATACCTAAACGGCGAGAACCCAAACACCTTCAACCCAGCTTTCTCTAATGGTTCATTAGTCGATATTGGCTTCTACTGCGTAGCCGCGACTGTTGCTCTGTTTGGTGAACCTGAGAATGCACAGGCTTCGGCAAAGCTACTTGACTCAGGTGTGGATGCGCATGGCTGTGCGATCTTCCAGTATCCAGAATTTGATGTAACCCTTGCGCACTCTAAAGTCAGCGACTCTTACGTACCAAGCGAGATCCAAGGCGAACAGGGATCGATCATCATCGATCACATTGCAGAATGCACCGACGTTAAGATTCGCTATCGTGATGGCACGGTAGAAAACCTTACTCAAGCACAAAGAGAAAACTCCATGAGTTACGAGGCCCAAGCCTTTGCAAACTGCATTGCTGGTGACAAAAGTACACAAGCTCAAGCCAAACTACGTGCTTTAACCGTTGCAAAGTTGATTACAGATATGCGTCAACAAGTTGGTGTCGTTTATCCCGCCGACAAATAACACCCCAAGCATGTTAACCAACTGATTTTTAAGAAATGCCGATTTATGCATAACTAAATTTAATCTTTACGACAAATAACCGGATTAGTTGATTGGGATACCATCTGTTTAAATCCGCGTTCGATATCTGTCGTATTTATTTATTTTATTGAAGGTGTGTAAAGTGTTTTCAGTTGATGATCGCGTTGTTGCAACAAAAGGTGTTGAGCTAGGTGAAATGGTAGTAATTGGCCTAAGTGCTGGTGGTGGCTACGTTCATGTTACAACAGTAGAAGGCGCAATAATGACGCTTACTTACCCTGCAAAAGACCTTAAAAAAGCATAGTTTAACCGCTCCGCTCTTTTAGTAGTCACTCTGCTAAAGGTAACAAAATTGAGGCTTTGGCTGACTTCATTCTTCTGCATTAGAATGAGCAGCCAGAGCCTTTTTTGTGCCCGTGATTTACCCACCAGCTTCCCCACTAATTTACTCGTTACAATAAAGTCCAATCCAACGGACAATAGAATTCAGTAAAGAGTATCTACACTAAATACTTATTGTCTGGTAGTGCATGCTGTTTATTAGTGCTAAGCGTTTACTGGAACTTGGCATTTATTGATGCTTAGTATTCGTAAGAGTTTCTGGTACATTAGCATTATCTTATACTTGTAATGACCATAAATGAGGGAAGCTATGAAGCTTTACATTTACGACCACTGCCCTTTCTGTGCAAGAGTTGCCTACATTGCTCAATCTCTTGGCTTGAATATCGAACTTGTTTCTGTGGATTATGATGATGCCCAAACCCTTATCGATCTGATCGGTAAAAAAATGGTGCCCGTCTTACAGAAAGACGATGGTTCTATCATGGCCGAAAGCCTAGACATCATTGCTTATTTCATGGATTTGAAATCAAATAATGAGCAACGTGAACCTTCAGAGCAGGCTACTCTTTTCCAAAGCCGAACTTTCCCTCTCACTCAACAGATCGGACGCCCACGTTGGTGGAACCTCGACTTGGCTGAATATCGTTCGGCTGGAGCAAAAGAAGCTTGGCGTGTTAGTAAAGAGACCGAAGGCTTTAATTTTGAAGAGCTCTTAGAAAAGACCCCACAATACGTTCAACTGATTAACCCATTGCTGAAAGATGCAGAGCTTCTATTGGAGCTAGAGAATGGTGAATCATCGCTACCTTTGATTGATCAAGCTCTTTATTTCTCAATGCTTCGCGGTTTCTGTGTCGAACCAAGTATCGAATGGCCACCAGCACTTGAACATTGGCTCGAAAAACAGAGCAAAACGCTTAGCATCATGCTGCTTCGCTAATTTGTTGAGTCGTTAATAGTTAACAGTTAATAGCTAACAACCAGCTAAAAGAAAAATCGAAGCTCCCCGAACCATTGTTCGTACGAGCTTCGATTCTTATGACTCAATGGTCTTTTTCTACAACAAGCGCCTTCTCAAACCTGTACGTTCCAAGATTCGTGTCGAAATCTCTTCAACAGACAGTGACGAGGTGTTGATGTATGGAATGGCTTCACGTCTGAACAAACCTTCTACCGTTTGCAGCTCATACAAACATTGAGAGTCACTCGCGTATTCGCTGCCTGCTAAGCGGTTCTCACGAATTTCAGTGAGCCTTTCTGCATCAATGGTTAAACCAAACAGCTTATGACGATATATCTCAAATTCCGGTAGCAACCTTAAGCGAGCAATATCATCATGGATAAACGGATAGTTTGCGACGCGTAAACCAAACTGCATTGCCATGTACAAGCTCGTTGGCGTTTTACCGCTGCGAGAGACTCCCAACAAGATAATGTCTGCCTCTTCCAAGCCTTTTAAAGTAATACCGTCGTCGTGCGCTAACGTGTATTCGATAGCAGCAATACGGTCGAAGTATTTGTCCGAGTCTTTATTTACGCTACGAGAACGCTGCAGCTTCGGCTTAGGCGCCATTTTCGTATCATCTTGCACTTTCTGCACGATACTCTCTAATACGTCATAACAATGCGCAGGCGCATCTAACAGCTTGAGTTTTATCTCCGGAATCACAATCGAGAAAAAGACCAAAGGTTCATGGCCTGTTGCTCGATATGAAATCTCGATCTCTTTCAATAAATCAGAAAGTTTGTCTTCACTTTCGACAAACGGGAAGGTTTTTTCATTAGCTTCGAATGGGAATTGACCTAGAACAACATGCCCTAAAGTCTCACATGTTATGGCCGTTCCATCAGAAACATAGAATACATCACGACTTTGGATATCAATTTGCATTTTTTATTTAATGTTTAAAATTATTTTGAGTAGGATGGGAACCATAATATATATAACGAAACCCTGCTGACTATTACGTCCCCCACAGCTTTAGAAAATAATTTACATTTTTTTAAACTGATACGTAATCGTTTGCCTTTAAATCCCTACAATGCTTGCTATGTTTCTGGAGAAATAAATGCAAAATAACACCCTATGGTTCAATGGCCTTTCCATGGAAGATGTCGACAAAGTCGGCGGTAAGAATGCTTCACTTGGCGAGATGGTTTCTAACCTAGCCAACGCTGGCGTATCAGTACCTAATGGTTTTGCTACCACATCTTATGCGTTTAACAACTTTCTTGACTACAAAGGTCTTGATGAGCGCATTCACCAACTCCTTGATGAACTTGATGTTGAAGACGTTGACGCACTGCGTAAGACAGGTGCAACGATTCGACAATGGGTTCTAGACGCACCCTTCCCAGAATCACTAGAGCAAGATATCCGTGATAACTACCGCGAACTGATTGAAGGCAACGAAGAATTGTCTGTTGCAGTTCGCTCATCGGCAACGGCTGAAGACCTTCCAGATGCTTCTTTTGCTGGCCAACAAGAAACCTTCCTTAACGTGAAAGGTATCGATGCGGTTATCGAAGCAACGAAACACGTATTCGCTTCACTGTTTAACGATCGCGCTATCTCTTACCGAGTACACCAAGGCTTTGATCACCGCGGCATTTCGCTGTCTGCGGGCATCCAGCGTATGGTTCGCTCAGACAAAGCTTCTTCAGGTGTGATGTTCACGCTTGATACTGAATCAGGCTTCGACCAAGTGGTATTCATCACCTCTTCTTGGGGCTTAGGTGAAATGGTCGTACAAGGCGCGGTGAACCCAGATGAGTTCTACGTTCATAAGCCAATGCTAGAAGCGGGTCACTACCCAGTAGTTAAAAAGACGTTTGGTTCTAAGTTGATCAAGATGATCTACTCAACCAACCAAGAGATCGGCAAGCAAGTTGATATCATCGACACAGATACTCAAGAGCGTAACGAGTTTTCATTGAACGATGAAGAGATCAAAGAATTAGCAAAACAAGCAATGATCATCGAGAAGCACTACCAACGTCCGATGGACATTGAGTGGGCAAAAGATGGCATCGACGGCAAGCTATACATCGTTCAAGCGCGTCCTGAAACCGTATGTTCTCAGAGCGACCAAAACGTTATCGAGCGTTACGAGCTAAACAATAAAGCGGATGTCTTAGTTGAAGGCCGTGCTATCGGTCAACGTATCGGTTCAGGCCCTGTTCGCTTGGTTGACTCTTTAGACCAAATGTCACTGGTTCAAGAAGGTGACGTACTGGTAACAGACATGACAGACCCAGACTGGGAACCTGTGATGAAGAAAGCGTCTGCGATTGTGACTAACCGTGGTGGCCGTACTTGTCACGCAGCAATCATTGCTCGCGAGCTAGGCATTCCTGCCATTGTTGGTTGTGGTACCGCGACAAGCAGTCTGAATGACGGCGACACCGTAACAGTGTCGTGTTCTGAAGGTGAAACAGGATACGTTTACCAAGGCGAACTCGATTTCGAGATCAAACGTTCTGAGGTTGATGAGCTACCAATGCTGCCAACTAAAGTAATGATGAACGTTGGTAACCCAGACCGTGCCTTCGACTTCGCTCAAATCCCGAACGAAGGTGTTGGCCTTGCTCGTCTTGAATTCATCATCAACAAGATGATTGGTATTCACCCTAAAGCTCTGTTGAACTTCGATGAGCAAACGGATGAGATCAAAGCAGAAATCAACCAGCGTATTCGTGGCTACAAAGATCCTATCGATTTCTACGTAAGCAAGCTAACAGAAGGCATTGCGACCATCGCTTCTGCATTCTGGCCTAAGCGTGTGATCGTACGTATGTCTGACTTCAAGTCGAACGAATACAGCAACCTTGTTGGCGGTAAAACGTTTGAACCACATGAAGAGAACCCAATGCTGGGCTTCCGTGGCGCATCTCGTTACATATCTCCAGTATTTGAAGACTGTTTCGAGCTTGAAACTCAAGCGCTAAAACGTGTTCGTAACGAGATGGGACTGAAGAACGTTGAAATCATGATCCCATTCGTTCGTACTCCGAGCGAAGCAGCATCGGTTATCGATATTCTGGCTAAGTTTAACCTACGCCGTGGCGACCAAGGTCTGAAAGTCATCATGATGTGTGAGCTTCCATCGAATGCGATTTTGGCTGAGGAATTCTTGAAGTACTTCGATGGCTTCTCTATCGGTTCAAACGACATGACACAGCTGACACTTGGCCTAGACCGAGATTCAGGTGACGTTGCTCACTTATTCGACGAGCGTAACCCAGCAGTGAAAGCGATGCTGAAAATGGCTATCGATGCAGCAGCTAAAGCGGGTAAATACGTAGGCATTTGTGGCCAAGGCCCATCTGACCATGACGACCTAGCTGAATGGTTGATGGAACAAGGCATCAGCTCGGTTTCACTAAACCCAGATACGGTTATCGATACTTGGTTGAAGCTTGGTAACGTTGCAAACAAGTAACGCTTAGCGCCAACAAGTAGATATAACAGAAAGTAGATATAACAAAGCCAGTCATTGCGACTGGCTTTGTTGTTCACCGAAAGCCAACAAAGATAACCTGCCTAGCATAACAAACATTGGTATCGAGCTGACCTTACGTTATCCTTTACACAATTCTTCATTGAGATGTTTGTCACCAATACAAACCTAACTTCAAGACTGATAAGAGCGTTATGAATTCGACTACCGCAACTCCCTCGCCTTCTCTTGGCCGACAACTCTATACAATGACATGGCCAATGCTGTTTGGGGTGCTTTCCCTAATGAGCTTCCAGCTTGTCGACAGTGCTTTTATTGGCCAACTGGGCGTGCTGCCGCTCGCTGTTCAAGGCTTCACGCTTCCAATACAGATGATCATCATTGGTATTCAGGTCGGGTTAGGTATCGCGACAACCGCGGTAATCGCTAGAGCCATTGGCGCGAATGAAACGCGCTACGCTAAGCAACTAGGTGGATTAGTGATTGCGATGGGCAGCGTGAGTGTTGCGCTTTTCTCCGTCATCATCTACCTATTGCGTGGGCCTATTTTACAGTTGTTGGATGCGCCACCGACGGTATTGCCAATCATTGATACTTATTGGATCTATTGGCTAGTCAGCTCTTGGACAGGTGCGTTGCTCTACTTCTTCTACAGTGTGTGTCGTGCCAATGGTAATACCATGCTACCCGGTTCAATGATGATCGCGACCAGTATCATCAACTTGATATTGGACCCGATTTTCATCTTTACGCTCGATATGGGCATCAATGGAGCCGCCATTGCGACCATCTTGGCGTTCGGCGCGGGTATCTTTATCGTTGCTCCTAAAGTGACCAAGAAGCATTGGATGACGTTCGACTGGCACGATCTCGACATTGGTAAGAGTGTTCGCTCCATCGGCAACATCATGGGCCCTGCGATGATCAGTCAGCTGTTGCCACCTGTTTCATCCATGTTCGCCACTAAGCTGCTTGCTGGCTATGGCACCGCTGCCGTTGCAGCTTGGGCGCTGGGTTCACGTTTTGAATTCTTCTCGATTGTCGCTGTGCTAGCACTAACGATGTCGATGCCTCCGATGATTGGCCGCATGTTGGGAGAAAACAACCTCGAAAACATACGCAAGCTCGTTAAGGTTGCGGTGATGTTCGTATTGGGTTTCCAGTTGGTGATTGCACTGGTGACTTGGTTATTCTCAGGCGGACTGGCAAGCCTAATGACCAGTGAAAGCGAAGTCTCGACGATTTTAAACTATCACCTACTGATCGTACCTATTAGCTTAGGGCCATTAGGAATCTGTATGCTGATGGTTTCTGTCTCTAACGCTCTGGGCAAGTCCTACACCGCCTTGACGATTTCAGCGCTGCGCCTGTTCGCCTTCTTCTTACCTTGCTTGTGGGTTGGCTCTCAGCTTGCGGGTATTGAAGGCCTATTCTGGGGCGCAATGGCAGGTAATGTGCTTGCTGGCACCTGTGCATGGTTTATGTATCAGCGCGCGCTAAAACAAGTCGAGCTTAAACTGCCAAGCGAATAATCAAACAGAACACTCCAAAATAAAGCAGCAACTTCAGCTGCTTTTTTAGGATCTAAATCCTAGCTTGCATCCTATTAAAAAGCTGTTTTTTGTGAATTTAACTCTCTAATACAACCTCATTTTCAATTAACCACCTATCTTTACTCACCACCACATTCGCAAGGTAAATGCTTGATTGCCATGCATTTACAATACCAATCAATTCAATTTTTTGCCTTTCCTTATAACTTGTCCTAGATCATCAAAGGGTTCAAAAATGCAACCTTTGGTTTTAAATATGTAAACCTTGATGCGGTTTAAGAAATTAAACCTCATTTGGCTATCTTTAGTGATCTTGTTCAAATTCCGCTCGTGATATAGGTCTAAACCTTACGATTTGTTGATGTTTTGAACGTTCACTTCAGGTTTACAGAAGTTTACCGCATCTTGTGGAAGTACCACCAAAGGAGTAGATTCCAGTCATTGAGTTCAAAAATGTAAACCGAAATCATGAATGTAAAACAAGTTCGATTCACCGATGAAGACAGAGAATGCTTAAGCAATTACTTCCGCTTAGCAGACACTATCGCCGATTTGATTGGTCCTTACTGCGAAGTGGTCATCCATTCATTTGAAAGCTTAGAAAACTCAGTCGTGAAGATCGTCAATGGTCATCATACGGGTCGTGAAATTGGTTCACCGATCACCGATTTAGGTTTACGCATGTGGAGCACGTTCGAGAAAACTGGCGAAGTTTCTCCGAAGAGCTATTTCACCAACGCAGCAGATGGGTCCCTACTGAAATCAACCACCTGTGTGCTGGCTGGTCCACAGCAAAAACCTATCGGCATGCTGTGTATCAACATGAACTTATCTTTCCCATTCCCAGAAATCGTCAAAACGTTGATGCCGCAGTGCAATGTGCCGCAAACAATTGTAAGCGAGACATTCAGCAACAATGCAAACGACGTCATTCAACAAGCATTGAGTTCAGCCATTAACGAGGTTGACCAAGATGAGTCGGTTTCCTTCAAAGGTCGTAATAAAGCCATCATCCGTTGCTTATTTGATAACGGCGTATTTGAGCTAAAAGAGACGACTACACAAGTATCAGAGCAGCTTGGGATCAGCCGTCAGGCGGTTTACAAGTTTATCCGTGAATTTAAATCAGAATAAAACCAATAATTTAGGAGTTACATCGTGAAACAGATCATTGCCACTGAACAAGCACCTGCAGCTATCGGCCCTTACTCACAAGGTACGTCTTACGGCGACATGGTTTATACATCAGGCCAATTACCTCTCGTTCCAGAAACCATGAAGTTTGTCGAGGGCGGCATCAAAGAGCAGGCTCGTCAATCTCTTGAGAATTTGAAGGCTGTTTTAGAAGTAAGCGGGGCTGGCTTAGACACAGTATTGAAGACTACCTGCTTCCTATCAGACATGGAGAACTTCGTTGCCTTTAATGAAGTGTATACCGAGGTGTTTGGGACTGAGAATGCACCTGCTCGCTCTTGTGTTGAAGCAGCACGACTACCAAAAGACGCACTGGTTGAAGTTGAAGCCATCGCATACAAAAAATAACCGATTTAGGTATTAATGGGTATCATAGGAGATTCTCATGAGCGTTTCATTTATCGCATTAAGCGTACTGTTCTTTGGGTTCTACGCACTGCTGTCGAACTTCAAAAAGCAAAAGAAAAGTTTTAACTTCCGCGTACTGAGTGCGCTTGCTGCTGGCTTGTTGTTCGGTGGCGCAATTCAACTTGTTTTCGGTGTCGGCAACGTTGCGACATCTGGCTTTGCTGAACTGATTTCCGTATTCGGTAAAGGCTACATCAAACTTCTACAAATGATCGTTATCCCACTGGTATTCGTGGCGATGATCTCTTCGATCATGAACGTCGAAGGCGGTGGTGCGCTATCTCGAATCGCACCAAAAATCATCGGTATTCTACTTTTCACTTGTGCAATCTCAGCAGCCGTTGGTATCGCAAGTATTTACCTATTTGGTATCGATGCGAACGCGCTAGTAAGCACAATCGGCACAAACAGCGCGATTGAAGCTCGCGGTGATTCACTGGTAGCAACACAAGATGCAATGGCGAGTAGTGGTCTCTCTGGTATGGCTCTGTCTATCATTCCAACCAACATCTTTGACATGCTAACGGGGTCTCAACGTACTTCTACGTTATCAACTGTACTGTTCGGTATGTTCCTTGGTTACTGCATCCTTCAAGTGAAAAACCGTAAGCCAGAGAAAGTGCAAAACTTCGTTGATTTCATCAACTCTGCAAAAGAAGTGGTGCTTTCAATGGTACGTGAAATTCTGAAGCTAACGCCTTACGGTGTATTCGCTCTGATGACTACGTTCATGATGACCAACGACCTGTTCGCACTAGCAGAAATGGGCCGCTTCCTTCTAGCAAGCTACGTAGCAATTGGCGTAATGTTCGGCATCCACTTCGTGATGGTGTCAATGTTCGGCCTTTCTCCTGCCAAGTTCATGAAGAAAATCTGGCCAGTACTCGTGTTCGGTTTCGGGTCTCGTTCAAGCATGGCAGCTATTCCACTAAACGTTGAAACACAAACTCAGCGCCTAGGTGTAGACGAAGAAACAGCAAACATGTCAGCGACATTCGGTACCAGTATCGGTCAAAACGGTTGTGCCGGTATCTACCCAGCAATGCTAGCAATCATGGCGGCACAGGTCATGGGCATGCCTGTAGACTTGAGCTTTATCCTACAACTGATCGCTGTTATCGCAATTGCTTCATTCGGTATCGCGGGTGTTGGTGGCGGTGCAACGTTCGCAGCAGTAGCGGTACTGACCATCATGGGTCTAGACATCACAGTAGTCGCGATTCTAGTATCTATCGAAGCGCTAATTGACATGGCTCGTACCGCGCTGAACATCTCTGGCTCTATGTTGTCAGGCGTTCTTACAGCGAAGAAGAATGGCTCACTGGATACTGAACAATACGACGCTGACGTTACAGCGACAGTATCAAAAGAAGCAGCAGTATAATTCTCAAACTTAATTAAGAGCACTCCACGTGAGTGCTCTTCTGTTTTTCCTGAGTTCAGGTTATTTAGGTAGTAAATATGAAAGTTGTTGTTATAGGCGGTAGCGCCGCGGGTATGAGTTTCGCAGCAAAATACAAACGTAATCAACCATCAGACGAAGTCATCGTTTTAGATAAGCGTAGCTACATCTCTTTCGGAGCCTGTGGCCTACCTTACTTTGCAGGCGGCATGTTTGATGACACCGAACGGATGATCTCCCGTACACCAGAACAAGCCATCAAATCAGGTTTAGATGTTCGTGTAGACACAGAAATGGTGTCGTTCGACCGCACTGAAAAGCAAATTACGGTGCGTCACCAAAATGAAGAAAGCGTCATCGATTACGATATGTTGGTCATTGCAACAGGTGCACGACCAATCGTTCCACCATTCGGTGAATTCAATCCAGAACACGTATACACACTAACAAGTATGGAAGATGGCTTAGCAGTCAAAGAAGCGCTTAAAGACGATAACAAACAACGCGTGTGTGTCATCGGTGCAGGCTTTATCGGGCTGGAAGTCTTTGATGCGGCACATGGCTTAGATAAGCACGTGACGATTATCGAACGTGAACAACACATCATGAGCCGTCAGTTCAGCCCAGAGATCATTGAAGTTGTCGAAGGTGCAATTCGAGAATCCGGCGCTGACCTTAAAACAGGTTGCAGCGTGTCTGCGATTCGCGATGCCGAGCAAGGTGGTTACATCGTAGAAACCGATAATGGCAATGTAGAAGCTGATATCGTGATCCTGTCACTCGGCTTCAAACCAAACACTGAAGCATTCGAATTACCAAAGGCTCAAAATGGCGCGTTGTTGGTGAATGAATATGGTGCCACTGAAGACGCTTACATCCATGCTGTAGGTGACTGTGCCGTCGTACATCATATGGCACTAGGCAAACCCGTTTATGTTCCTCTAGCAACCACAGCCAATAAGCAAGCGCGTATGATGGCTGACAAGCTAGCAGGTAAAGATACCTATATGTCAGGCTTCTTAGGTTCGTCTTGCTTGAAAGTACTCGATTACGAATTGGCGTGTACCGGCGTATCTGAACTTCTAGCGAAAGAACATAACTTGGATGTGAAAGTATCGACGATTTCAGATAAGAACCAAACCGATTACTACCCAGGCCAAGAAGACATCAAGGTGAAGTTGGTTTATCACCCAGAAACTAAGGTCCTTTTAGGTGGTGAAATCGTAGGTAAGAAAGGAGCCGTTGGCCGCATTAACGCACTGGCCGTAGCGATCACAGCCAAGATGACTACTCAACAACTAGGCTACATGGACTTCTGTTATGCCCCACCATTCGCACGTACATGGGATGCTCTAAACGTGGCAGGTAACGTAGCAAAATAACGAGTGTAAGTTCTGAAGAACGTACAGTTAAAACATCAAAGCAGAGCCTGAGCGCTCTGCTTTTTTAATTCCTTAACTCTACGAACCTTATAACTAGATTAGATAACGACTTATCTAGTGTTTTTGAGCTCTCTTTTTGCAAATTCAAGATGTAAAAAAGCCCGCTGATTTCTCAGCGGGCTTTTCAATGGTGGTGGAGGGATAGGGATTTGAACCCTAGAACCGCTATTAACGGTTGCCGGTTT
>NZ_JBGONI010000039.1:0-41046 GCF_041439035.1 Vibrio sp. 1F263
AATTACAATGCACAAGTGGGAGAAACTTACGCGATGATAAAAGCGTTGAACAAGCCCACTGGGTTAGGTATGCCTGAAACTTGCTATATTGACTAAGAAACGCACGAAATGGGGCTGCTCTGCTCTAACTGAATTACGCAACAAAGCCGTGCTGATGACACGCAAACTTGTCACCTCGCGATTCAGATAAAATGAGTTGTAACTTTATCTACCCGTTAGCTACATAAATTTCACATTAATTAAAGCCAGATCAATATGAACATTTTCATTGCAATCATGTAAAGCATGAACCTTATCTTTAATTAAATGCATATTTTCAAAAATATTATTCAGCTCGTTATGGTCAAATTTATCCTTTGGTAAGGACACGCCTAGACATAGTTCTTCGTTGTTTAGTCCAATCCAGCAGCTTCCAAGTAAGTCCCGCTGCATATTTAAACTTAACCAATCACTCATCTTATATTGGTCTACAATGACATGTAGAGGGGTATACAAGGTAAATAAATCTGATTGCTTTGGCGATTCTAGAACCCAAAGGCTTTCCTGATTATCGATTATTTCAATCGCATCGGATTCAACGGGGATCTCAATTCCCCATAGTTCAGCAAGTTCTGATAATACTGCTTCAAATTTCAACATTACACCTCAATAATTTACTTTGCGAAAACAAGGGATCACGTGCGATCATCAAGTTTTGTTTTTAAGCTTTGCTCTGTAGCCATTCGTTCGAACTTAGCAGTGCATCTAGTTGCTTTTTCGCTGGAGAGGCGATGGTAAATGGCCCCAATTTATAACTTTGGCAATCTGATTTTAGTGATTCAACTTGCTTTGCCACTAAATATTGCATCCAAGGTTTATTCGATAGGTCGGTTAATTTCATTGCCTCCGAACTGGTTGATATATCGTCTTTCAGTGCCTGTAAGTGTGAAATATCCATATATTGATAAGACAGACGTTCAGCTTCGTTTTCGGCACCTTTAGGGTGAAACAGCTGAATTAGTCGGCTTCTCCAACTTGGTTTTGGCTCTAACAATAGAGGTTTTAGATTCGTCAATTTTGCCATCATTCTATCTACATCAATATTTAATGGGTTAATGCCGAGTGTGTTTACATTGGCGACTTCGGCTTCATTTGGAAGTTTTTCGATATGGAAGCCAATGTTCTGATTTAACCTTGATAGGTGATTCTCGAATGAGTCTGTCTTTTCTTTGAGTACAAAATTACTGCTTACAATGTTATCAAAGTCCCCAATACCGTAGGTTTTGTTCGTATCGAATAGCGTGTGTTTACTTTGATCATTTTCAGGTAAATCTATGCTAGGGCTTAGTTCTTTAAACACTGTTCCTTGCCCTCTAAATTCTGTTTTTCTTTGTAGTTCGTTATTTTTATCAACAGAATTAGTTCTGTTCACTGCTTTTACTAAAGCTTTTTGGAAGTTACGACATTTTAAATCTGCTTCTGGAAACTCTTTTACATTAGATTGGTAGAGGTTAGTTTGAAGTTCAAGCTTTTGTAGCTGTGACGGTAATTGTTTCTGTTTTAGTGCATTAAGTTGTTCTTGTTCGCTCACTTCCTGTTTTACTACTTTTTGGAAGGTTGCAGCGGTTTCGGTAGATAAGTTGCTTTTTAATACCACCTTCAGTGTTGTAGGCAACAGTTGAGACATAGGACCTAGCGTAGAGGCCTTGTTAACTCTCAACATCTGCCCTAATGTTGTCTTATTTGTTAACGCTTTTTTTACTAACTTCCCTAAGGAACCATTAGGGGAGTGCTCTTCAGTTAGCTTACAAAACTTACTTGCAAATTCTTCAGCCGTTTTAGGTAATGATTCAAGTTGGTAACACCCATTAGAGTATGTCATTGACCAATCATAAGAATAGCTCTGTGCGTATTCAGCATGTTTAGTGCTTGAGCTAGCATATGCGTTAAATAGTGATTCAAATTCTTTCTTGATAGAAGTGCTCTCATGCTCATAATAGTTTTGTAACTTAACGTCTGTTACTTGCTCTTTAGTCGCGTTTTTTTGATTGTCAGCTTGCTTGCTCTTTTCTATGGTTGTTTTTTCTGATGAGCTTATGCTGCCCTTAGATGTCTCTAGGCTTGGTTCTGATGTTACTCCTAGTGAAGTAGGCGCGGTTTTTGATGTCACATTAGTATCTGACACAGGCCTATCAACTAAAGGTGATACGACCGATGGCGACTTGAGTTCGATAGTATCTTTATGGCCTTTCTTCGGTGCTAGAGAAATAATCTCGCTGAAAGATTGTTGGACTAGAGCTTTAAATTTAGGGTAGAACTCACCTTTAGTTGGAGAGTGTCCTTTTGTTATATCTGAAAGTAACTGTTTAAAGCCCCCGACTTTACTTGGAAGTGGGCAGGTGACGTTGAAATCTTTGCTTACCGTTACATTCGCAATGTTTGACAGTTCTTTTACTCTTTTCTTTTCACTGCCAGGTTTACTTATCAAATACTCGGATAAAAAGTTTTCTAGTTTTTGTGAAAAAGACATTTTGTTTTGCGAGTAGAATTCTTGTGTCCCTTTTGGTGATGTATAGGCGTGATTGAAATGAGACTTGCCAGTCGTTGGGCTTGCGACGCTTGAACCTATAGAGGTTTGTTTTGCTGATGAGGCATGTACACTTTTTACGATACTTTGAGTTGATTCTGCGTGGTTGCTTTTCTTTATTGCTGTTGAGTTCATCGGTTGATGAATCGCTGAGATAGTAGGCATTGTGACCTCTTAGAACCTATATAAACACCGAGAGGGTAGTATAGGTTAAGAGTGCCAAGGGGGGCTCTCAGTATTGGCCTATTTTTTTTATATATCGAAATGAAAGGGGGCGAACTACCTCCTTACCTTGACTAAGAACAGCTAGATGAAGTAAAAACGATAATTTATAAGAACCAGTGATTTAGCCAGTTTGCTATACTCCCCCCCTCCTGCTGTAAGTATGCTTGCAAGCTGGCAACTCACTAAATCCAATAGAACCGTTACTAAGCTCTGCTCTCGAAGACTTCAGGGGGTAAACACAGACTCTGACGACAGAGTCCGATCCTTGTTTACCCACTGCGGTGAATCCAAACACTTCGCAAAGAGCTTTACAGCATAACTCTTCTTGAGCATCAAGAACTGTTCAGGGGAACCTCACACTAGAGAGCTTAATTGCGTAACAAAGACGATTAAATTCATTTGTTCTTTGTGCTACACATCACGACAGTTTAGAAAATCAACAAAATAAAAGCCACTTTCGACATCGTAATTATACTATTTGTTGTTTACTAGCAAGATAAAATAGAAGGAATAAACGATGAACACATTACAAGTTCTAATAAAAGAGTTTTGTGAAATAAATGAACTACCTCCACTTTATTTTGCTGAAGAAAATCGTTGCCAATTATTAGTTGATGATCGTTACGTTATTTACTTTAGTGAGGCAGATCAAAACGATTTTGTTTTATCGGTGGTTTTTGGCGGTCTCGAAAAAAGCGGTGAACTGAGACTGAAAGGTCTTGAACTCATTGCGCATGCTAACTATTTCGGTATCGCGGATGGGAGCTTGACCCTTTCACTTGCACCAAATGGTAGGCAATTGGTTCTTGCGGGCAGAAAGCCGATTGAGTACTTAAACGCAGCGAGCCTATCAACTTGGTTTCACCTTCTAAATGAGCAAACCCTACTCTGGCAGGCTCGATTTGCAATGTTAGACCAAGACCCAACCCAATTTATCAATCCAGAACAATCCCACATTGAGACACTTAGAGTTTAAGGAGTTCACCCATGGTAATTTCAACTAGCCAAAGCCAGATTCCGAGCTTGGATCAATTTCGTACTGTCGCGGCACAAAAAGATAAGCGGGTGATCAGTAAGCACGGTAAAGCCAAAGAGCCGTCGACCTTTCATAAAGGGCAAAAGTTCACGGCAGTGAGTGACACCATATTGCGATCTACATATCAAAAGTACCACCAAGAAAATATTAAGACCCACCTTGATTTAAAACAGGCGCTGCTAAAAGAAGAAAAACCAGAAACGGCATTATTGGCATTCTCTCTTGTGAGCACAGCAGGGTATCGTGGCGAGCCTTTAACTGCGCGTAAGGTCCTCGAAGTCGTAAGCCTATTAGATGAAGTGAAGATTGACGATAAAGCTTATAAAAATCTAAAAAGCACGTTCGATTCGATCAGCAAAGACCCACGCTTACAAGTCAGCATCGAAAACCAATACCCAGGCAAAATGGACGGCTTAGGTGCTGAACTGCTTGAGATGGCAAAAGAAACAATCAAAGGGACTGGTATCAACGCAGTAATTAACTTGGCGTTACCAGGTGTTGGTTTGTTGATCGCCACGGGGCGTGAATTACATAAGTCGGCAGTCAATGGTGATGCTGAGGCGCACTATCACCAACTAGAACAGATTGCGCAATTGCCCGGTCATGACCAAAGGTTGGCATTGCCGATACAACAAGCATTAGCGCACGAGCACGCCACTCAATCTGCTGAAGGTGCGGTTGGAGCGACCTTAGGTATGGCGACGGGAAGCCTTGGTGCATTTGGTGTCACCTCTGTGGGCACAACTGGTGTCCTTGTTGTTGCAAAAGAAGCGCTAGGCAGTGTAGCAGCATCTGGCTTAATCACTGGTTCTGGGTTTGTAGCCGGTCAAGCGAGTTCCTACTGTCTGAACAACGAAGTTCAAGAGCAAATTCACCAAGAACCTATGTCTGGTGTGTTACCTCGAATTGAAGTGTCTAACAGCAAAGGGAAGTTCTCCTTTAGTATGCAAGATGCTGCATCAGGACGTGCTTTGATTGCGTACCTAGGCCCAAAAGAAGACAAATCTATGACATCACCTCAAGCACCGAAAGAAGCTCAGGATATGGAATTGGCGCGCTTAACGCTTAAGAAAATGTTGGGCTCTGATGCAAGTGAGAACTTGGTGCCAGATGTTGGATCAACGAATAAATTGAGTATCGAAGATACACCGAGCCAAACTGAGTCAGAGGCCAACAGTGCACTTAAGAAGTTGCTCAAAGAAGATTGGGACTGGCTAATGCCAGCAGTAAGATCTATCGACCAAGGAAAGGCACAGGATATCAATAAGACGTTGACTTACAAGCTCCCTCTAGATACACCGAACGGACGAGTATACTTGGATAAAAGCCCGAACCTCGATCAAGGCCAACTCTCGGCGCTAGAAAAGCTTGGTTCACCAAGTCAGCTAAGGTTGATGTACTTAGCAGAAGGCTGGATTTAATCGTCAATATCATACCCAAGTTATTGACGATGAAATTTTTCCGTTACACGCTCCCAAAGGACGAGTTCCCTTGGTTTGTATACCTTGTTTAACAGTTTTTGATTTAGAAGCATTGGCTCTACAAATTGTTGCCTCGCTTTCAAAACCCGACATTCTCGCCAAGCCAAGTATCTCGGGCAATAGATTTGAAAGAGGATAAGCAACTCAAGCTGAACTGAAGAACAGTTTCAATAGAATCATATATAAGGTTGGCCGTTGACGGATAGTCCCTCATTGTGTGCCAACCTTTGATATTCGAATAGCCTATTATTATCCGTTAATTTGATATCAGCGATGATTCCGAGCCTAGACGAGGTATTGAAAGGGCCCCGCGATAGTTAATCGCTATTGGCTTCGCAATCAAATGCCACTTAGCTTGTACTCAGTTTTTATCTGCCCCAACACGAGCTTATTTGATGAAGCATAAGCACTGATCATATGAATGGTGTCCGATAATGTATTCACGAATATCAAACCAGCCTTTTGCGCCCGCACCGCACATAACGAGCCAAAAAGGACTTCAAACAGGCAATCAGTAACACCCATTAAAGTAAAAATATGATCTAATTGAGGTCGTCGAACTCTTGCAGAAAATAGCTATGGATAGCCTTAATAAGACAGATTTTAAAAAACTAGCAAGCCAACAAAAAACCATTCAAATGAAGGTTTGTTTACTAGCACTTGCCCACTTCAAAGAAGGTCACTAGCACACTCAAATTGCTAAATACCTCAAAGTCAGTCGAACTAGTGTAAACAAATGGGTCCAGACATTTCTTGAAGAAGGATTGGAAGGACTTCAAGAGAAACCTCGCACAGGCAGGCCTGCATACCTCAATGTAGAGCAACGAAAACAACTCAGCGCGTTCATTAAGAAAGAAGCAGAGTCCCCTTCTGGCGGGCGCCTTGTCGGGAGCGATATACATGATTACATCGTGGAAAACTTTGATAAATACTACCACCCTAATTCTATCTATTATCTTCTCGACCACATGGGCTTTTCTTGGATAACTTCTCGATCCAAACACCCCAAACAATCACAGCAAATCCAAGACGATTTTAAAAAATTCAAAATAGAAACGATCCTTAAGATCCTCGGTCATATTGGGCTGGAGAGTGTTGATGTCTGGTTTCAAGACGAAGCTAGATTCGGACAACAAAACACAACGACACGCTTGTGGGCTGAAACAGGAACGCGCCCAAGGGCGCCAAAACAGCAGCAATTTGAGTACGCTTACCTGTTCGGTTCTGTTTGTCCTAGCTGAGGGATTGGAGAAGCTATGGTTGTGCCTTGGGTCAATAAAGACATTATGATCTAACACTTAAAGCAAATATCCGATATCACAGACAAAGGAAGGAAGGCATGCTGTAGTAATAATGGATGGCGCAGGTTGGCATACCGATGATATCGCCCACAAATTTGATAATGTCAGTATCATCAAACTTTCCCCATATTCGACAGAGCTTAACCCGATAGAACAAGTATGGAGTTGGTTACGACAACACTACTTAGCGAACCAAAGCTTCGAAGACTATGAGGACATTGTTTCCAAGGTATGCGTTGCGTGGAATAGGTTTCTTGAAGTGCCGAAAAGGGTATCGAAAATGTGCGCTAGAGAATGGATAGACTTGAGCAGTTAATTTTCCAGATTGATATCACTTACATTAAAAAAATAAAAGGAGCAAAGTAATACTGCTCCTTTTTGGTAGTAAATATTAGCAACCGATTATGGAATCTTTAGTCCAGTTTGTGGCTAGAAAAAATCACTTCAGATGGTGGGAACATGTTGGAAACCGGTGGATGAGCAATATCACCAAACATTCTCGCACCAAATGCTGAAGCTGCCCAAGGGTCTACAATTTTCACATCTTTATTCCATGAGCTTGGGTCTTTGATATCACTACCGTCCTGTCTACCAACCAAAACATACAAGTGCGTGCCTGAGTGTCCTTTCTTGAATGCCACTACTTCGACCTTAGTGTTTTGATTCGCATCACCCTGCATCCCTTGAATCATTTCAGCGGCCGCGGCAAAGGCAAACGTAGTACAGCAACCGGCTTTTGCGTCCTGAACGGATTTCGCAATGTTTTGAAGTGTCCCCATCTGAGGGCTATTGCCTCTTTGAGCCGCCACTTGAACCATGTTTGCTGACATGGTCGCTTTTTTATCTTGTTGAACTCTTGCTGGATTTGCGTAGAAGCCTTCTAGTCTTGGCTTCGCTTTCGCTTGATAGAACTCAGATCTCTTATCACCGAAGGTATTAAGGTCAGTACAAGCGAAATCACCCAACTTTTGCAGTGTAGCTTGGTGCTTTCTAATCAAGGCATCTGCTGGAGCGGTTTTACCTGCGCTGGATGGTTTTGAAGTGCTTGAAACACTTGGCCAATTCTCTCTAGGCCCTGTCGATAATCGCTCTAGGTCTTTAAGGTTTCCAAGAGTCAACTTATTTTCACCATTCAGTACGTTTTGCATCATAGCTTTGGCGACACCTTTTGGCAGACCTTGCTTAACCAATAGATCAACGACGATCGATTTCGCTTTGTTTTGGTGATTGATACGAGAGCTTACGCTTGTGTTTTTCGGCGCACCTTCTTTAACAAAGATGTCCTTGCCTCCGTGAGCCCGAACTTCTTTGTCGTCCGATTGGTTTTGTGTAGATAACTGTGCAGTGAGTTCGCTCAGCGAATGCATATGTGATGTATTGATATTTACCATAACCCTAACCTTTTAAACAGAGATGAAAGTATGCAGCTTTTTATGTTGCTCAATCGATTGAAACTGAGCCGTTAGATATTGCTTCCACAGTTCACAAAGCTCCATAAGCTGAGTAATCAGGATAGAAACACGACTCACTTCTGAGGTAAGTGGTATACTTATCTGCATGTGTACTTCATTGTTTTTAGGGTCTATACAGAACTGTACCCCACCTGACTCCCGGTATAAGAAGTTATATTCCAAAAGTGTTTTCAGTTTTTTAATTTCAAATGACTCTTCATCTTGGCAAACCTTGATTGAAAGTAACAGTTCTTCTCTCTCATCCAAGCCTTGAACTTCAATCTCTTTGCCTGCAGACATATATACTGTCCACATTTGATAATCATATGCAGTCACCCGTTCAATATCGAGTGTGTTACCAAGCTCAATTAGTAAGGTATTTACCTTATCCATACTCACCTACCATCCTGATATTTAATATTGATGTATCTATTTAAAATAAAAGATATAAAATTTCGAATTTAAATACACCTATCACATTATTTTATTTTCCATTGTTGCTGGTTAATTTTGTTAGATTAACCGTTTTTAGAAAAACAAATTCAGTATTCTGAACGAACGTTACTCTCTTATGAGGCGATAGTTAATAGAGCCTTTAAGATAATCAGAGTTCCCGTTGATGTAAGTATTGTGCTCAATAACAGTCACAGAATATGCCAGATATGGTCGGCTTTTTTTCATTTTAAGCCGTTTATAAAGATCGGATGGGAAGCTAAGATAAAACTAGAGAAATGGTAGAAAGGTACAGTGAATAGAAAGTAAAGCTCAAAAAGCCCAGCGTTTTTCTGAGCTTTCGAGAGTTAAAGATAAGCACGTCAAGACTGTATCTGTTGGCGCTCACTGAATTGCTTAGTGATCACCTGCTTAAGAGCTTGCAGTTGCCCGTCGATACTGGCATCGATAATACCGACTTCAGTTTCCAGTATGCACCCACCATTTTTGAGTCTCGCATCTGCAATAACGTCAACATAGCCGACCTCCGGGAAGTCACTGAGTATTAAGGAAACCTTATCTCGCACCTCTGTCACTTGCTCGGGGTGCACGTGCAGAATCACTTGTTTCTGATTACTGACCAGCTGAAGCGCTTCCCTCACCACTATTGCCGTTGTTTCCACATCGTCGAAACTACTGATAATTTTGCTTACGGCATCAAGCACTACGCCAGTGATTTTCTGTTCGACTTGCAAGTAGTACTCATTACATCGTGCAAGCGTTGACATCATAGTTTCTGCGCTCTCTATCTTCGCTTGATCGATACCATCCTGGTAACCACGCTGTCTTTCTAACTCATAAGCATCGTCAGCTTTTGTAATAATGCTCTCGGCTTTAGAGTGTGCAGCTTCAACCAAGTGTTGCGAATCTAAATAACTCACATAATCCTTTGCTTTGAGAATCTTTAGACCTGTAGCCAACTGCAAGTTGTCAGTTTTTATTTCAACAAATGAAACCATTGAGGGATTACCTGTTTTGCGATTTTCTTTATAAGTCGATAAGCAAGATCTCGATGCGTTTCATCGAACCAATCAGCACTGAGTTTTGTTTGGGTTAATGAACAATCGAGCTTGAACTGCCACCTTTGTACAAGCTCTGATGGTGATTTCTCCAGTAAAAATGTGACCCATAGATACCCAAGTTCACGGGCTGCCTTTTCAAAGCTGGCTTCATCTAAACTCGCCGGCAATGTTTTTTGCCAACCGTTTGGCCAATTTGAGATCATCATTGGCCCGTGTTGAATTAAAAAACGCGTTTCATCGACACCAAAAATATGATTGAGGCACTGCTTTGGTTGTTTCAAGACAACTTGGCGCATCGATTCACAATACATTGCCCCACCAATCAGCAACAGTAATTTGTTAGTCGTTTCAACTGGAAGTAACACCAAACTATTAAATGGATGATTAAAAACATGATCAGTAATCGTTGATAGCTGCCATTCTTCAATACACCATTGATTGATCGCAGCCTGGTGTCTCCAGTCTTGGACTCGTAATAACCAAGGCTGTTTCTTGCTTATCCAACTCTCATCAATATAACTGCAAGGACAATAATTAAACTGATGATAAATCTGAGAAACTGGCGTATCAGAATTAACCACGTTGCGCATTCCTACGACACCATGCAAACGTCGCTGCGTTAGAACCGATGATAAGTAGTAACAAGAAAACGAGGATAGCAATCAAGTTGCTTGCCGTGTCCTTGGTCACTTGAATAGACAAAATGCTTTCAAATTGCTTGCTTTGAGCCGTCACACGAACTTCCGAAGATGGTACTATGACAACGCTAATACGTTCGTAGTTAAGCCCTTCAATACTATTGTTCACTAACTGCTTAATTTGAGGTACATAAGAGTCGAGTGCCACATCCGCTGCGTGTTTAATAAACACTGATGCAGAAGCAGGAGTTGGACGTTCACCTGGACGAAGGTTTTTATCTTCAAGTACAATGTGAACGCGTGCCACTAACACTCCATCAATTTGTGACAGCGTTGATGATAGTTCTTGCGATTTCGCGTATATAAGCCTCGCCCTTTCTGCAATCGGAGACGAAATCAGGTCATCTTTCGGAAACACTTCTTTGAGTGTTGAGAACTGCTCTTTCGGGTAGCCTTTACGTTTCAGAGCATCAACCGAAAATGCGACTTGAGCGTTATCTACCATCAATTTTATGGTGTTGTCTTTATCCGGTTCTTTGGTTGCCACGACCCCCTCAGAAAGCAGAATAGACAGCATTTCATTGCCTTCTTTCTGGCTTACTCCAGTGTATAGCTCCGTCTGACAGCCAGCTAAAAATAACACGAGTAACATGCACACGGCACGTATTGTCTTCATCATGACTATTGGGCCTTCAACAATGTTTCTACATTCTGTGTCGTTTTACCTACCGTCTTGGCAATCAGCTCCTCTTGAAAGGTAATTCGACTCAACGCCCATTGCATCTGCAAGAGCTGAGCAGGGTCGTCACCAACCATTGCCATGCTATCGGTTAAGTTAGTTTTTGCATTGTCGATGGTGTTTTTCAGTTCGCTAATGTTTTCTAACAAGCCACCTTCTAAACCGTGGTTTCCCTCAGGCGATAGCATCGCTTGCTCGAAACGCTCACTAAGTCCCGCTTCAGCTTGTGCGTCTTGCACTTGCTCGAGGTTGGTTTGCATCACTTCTGTGTACTGCGTATTAATCATATCCGTTCCTATGAGAGGTCTAGTTTGTGGCTGTAACTCAACATGTTCTTGACCATGGCATTCTTTTGTATAACAAAGCTCAGTTCTTTTCGGACCACCTCCAATACTGGAGCTTGGGCAGGGATGTCTTTCAACTCACCCCAACAGTGCCAAAGCGCTTGTTCTTTTTGCGCACCAAGTGGGAAATGTTCAGAAAGCAACGCTTTCAACTCTCGGCGGTCTTTAGGGGGAGTCGCTAGCAAGCGCCCTGAAAAACTGCCCAACAGCTCATGCTTAAATAATGCCAACAATTCTGGTGATGCTTTATCAGTGCCTTTTGCGCTTTGTTCCTGACTAAAGGCATACCATAAGGCTTTTTTTTTCTCACTAGGCGAAATAAACGCGTCTTTAAGCGTTCTGCTAAGCGCTGCTGCGCTGAAGTCTCCAGAACGTTTTAGTGCTTCGTACCACTCTTTAATAGCTGCTGTTCTACCTTTAGACCGCGTGACACTATCCGTATTTTTTTTCGTAGTCGGTATGTTCTTATCTGGTGGGTTCTCACTCATCAAACGGTTCATCTTGTTCGCATCAGGTGTATCATTCCGGGGTGCTTTCGGCACCTGACTGAGCATGTTGTTGATTCCGTGGCTTTCAACCTTCATTAAAGGTTCCTGATGTCTTTAGAAAAACTCATGGCAAAGGCTTGGTTTTCTTCATTGCCTTTTAATGCCATATCTAACCACGATTCGGCTTTGCTTAAGAGCCCAGCTTTTCCTGCCGCTAGCGCAGCCAGACCGATTAAGTCTGGGCGTGTCACGCAAAGCGGTTCAAGTAAACGATGAGCGTCCTCGTACAAGCCACGATTCATCAAACTCATTGAACGAATCATAGCAACGACTTCTTCTGCATCACCTTGCAACTCAAGGCATTCCGCAATGGTATTTGCCTCTTCATGACGATGCAGACCGGTTGCCATCAACGCTGTCTCAGCCAGAAGTAAACACATGCCTTTATCCATAGGTTATACCTTCTGCAGAATTGATTGCATCACGTCTTTGATTGCACGTGTTGTGGTCGCATTGATGTTATATACCACAGACCATTTGTTGATTGTATGCTGTAGCTCTGCAAGCTTTGAAGGATCGTCTGCGTTCGTTTCTAAGTTTTTGATCGCGGTGTTTACCGCTTCATTCGCTGTTTTTGATTGCTGTAACAATTTAGCTTTAACTGCGTCGAGGTTAACGCCTTTACTCGAATCATAAAATGACATATATATCGCCTTCTTTTATTTGTTGTCTAGAAATGTTTCAATTACCGCTAATGCTGCTTGATAAGCCTCGTGCTGTTTGTGTAGCAACTGGTATTCTTTTGGTGAACAGCCAAGATGGAGCTGACGCTTTATCGCTGATTGCGCTTGCTTGAACTTAAAAATGATCACCTCTTTTTCTTGCTGCCCTGAATCGCCTTGTAATAACTGCTCAAGATTAGTCATTGTTATTTTCACCTTCATACTCTAGATCAATAGTGATTACCCGCCCGCGTTTTACGAGTTCAATTCCTGCCGGAGTAACGCTTGAAATACGGTACCCTTGAGGAGTGCGAGCTCCTACCATGTAACGAACATTGTCAGTGAGGATGACATAAGGAAATAGGCCAAAATTCACGCTACGAAACGGAAAATCGATGTTTGTTCCTTTGCTCACTTTAGGAATAGATTTCAAGACAAGATATGGTTTCTCGCCATACTGCTCTCGAAAATCTCTCGTTACACCATAAAATCGAGTTGTTTCAACATCATCAAGCTCGCCACGAACTTCAATACGATCACCGCTAGTAACAAGCTGAACTTTCTTTAAGAGCTCCGCTTCTCCTAACAACTCTTTTAGAGTAACCATGTATGCCCCCGCCCTTTGTAGCTCTACTTTCCAAGCGATAAGCCCTGGGACATCTCGTTCTAAGATCTGCTCAACTTGGTTCCAACGACTTGCATCATCAATGTAACCCGTTAACAGCAGCGTACCTGTCTCGTTACCATTTTCTACTTTTACTTGGTGATAACCGAGGTTTCGTAAGATAAAACGCACACCACGACGTATCTCTTCCATCGTTCTCAGGTCACTCTTGTAGTTGATACCTAATGCATCAATTCGACCAAGCAGTTGTACCTTTTGCGTTCTATCTTCTACGTAACCTTCAAGTACAGCCTGTAGAGCATTGGCATTCCATTCAACGCGAACATCGTTCAACTCGAGTTCACTAAGAATATTACGTACCAAGACTATCGGCTCCGCTTCTGTGATTACGTCTTTGTCGCTCGCATGCACTTGGTCGTACCAAATACCTATAAAGATAACGCTTGGGATCAGGCCACAAATCAATCCGATGAGCAGCATTTTCTTCCAACCCGATGATGGTTTATGGCCAATTGGTTTCGCTTGCTTGCTTGCTACGTCATTTGCCATCTCAATAACTAAATCATCTTCCAAATAACCAACAGCAAATGTTAAACGACCCACAGAAACCAAGGCTTTTCGCGACAAATCAACGCCACCGGCATCAACGGCGATAATTTCGTTATTGACTGAGACTTCTTCACACTCACGTAGTGAAACCGTTTCACCATCGCAAACTAAAACGAGGTGACTTGCTTTAATGCCAGAGTCGGTTAAGACTAAATCAGCGGTAAAGTCATCACTACCCAATACCAATGAATCGTTGGGTAAAGTGACTTCCACTCCGGAATGAACACCGGAAAGAATACGAATTTTCCATTGTTGCATTGAGGTTACTGCTCCTCTAATGGTCGAACGCAATGATTCTCTGAGCCATTACACTCTTTAATTTGTACTCTCCACCCTTTCTGCCCCGTAGGAAGCTCACATTCTGCTAACAACGATGACTTTCCTTGTGACAACAAATCTTGCTGATAACGTACTGCTTGTACTTCCTTTGTACAGCTGTACAAAGCAAGTGCTGATTTAAGGCCTGCACTGTTATTGGAAATACTATTCAACGTGCCAATCTTTGGCCTTAAGTCATATTCATTTCCGATAAGTACGTTGTCTCCGATACCATCGACAACAATTCTTGGTTCTATAATGAACATACGTACTGTTCTTCTCGTGGAGCTTTCCGTGCTTCTAAACAAAGCGCCGAGGTATGGAATATCTCCTAACAAAGGAACTTTTCGAAGCTTGTTGCTAATTTCATCACGGTATACTCCACCAATCAGCAAGCTTTGCCCCTGCTTTACCGTTGCCAAAGTACTAATTTCTGTTTTACGAATTGAAGGAACACCATCAATGTCACCATCGGGGATTTCCGCACCATCTTCTAGATGCAGACTCAAATTGATTTCAGGTCTTTCAACCAAACGGTCGCCAACGATGCGAGGTACAATTTTCAATAACGTTCCATAAGTCACTTTCTCTAGTGCTGCGGTTTCTTTGCCTATCAACTTGACATAAAATGTACTGCTGTTATTAAGGACCGCTTCCACATTTTCTTGTGTTAACAAGGTTGGTCTGGAAACCACTTGCGCACTACCTCTAGATTCAAGCAAACGAATTTGAGCCAATAAATAATTTAGGTTCGTCGCATCAAGCAGAGACTTAAAATTTTGCCCACTACCAAGCTTGACATCACCATTACCTACGTCACCAGTTGTTTTGAGGTCCAAAATACTGTTGTTACCCACTGCAAGACCAGCTCGCCAGTCAACACCCAACTGACTTAAGTCATTAGCACTAATATCAACGATAGAAAGTGCGACTTCGATCCTTGACTGCGGTTGATCTAACTGCGCCACCAACTTGTGATACAGCGGTAATCGAGCTTTTGTATCACGCACAATGATTGCATTTAAACCTGGTTCTGCTTCAACCGATGCACCGCTATGTAAAGAGACATCATTAGCAATTTTCTTAGGCGTATTGGTTATTACTTCTTCGTTCTTTTTCGCCACTTTAACCTGAGTTTGAACACCTGAAAGCACTCGGCTTAGTACCGAAGCAATCCCAGGAACCGTGACACCTTGGTCACGATAACTGATCTCTCGATCTGTCGCAGATGCATACTTCAAGGGAATAATATCGACAAACAATTCATCTGTTGAATTGGATTTCTGTACCAGTCTGCTTTCCAGTGCTTCTGCCGTTTGCACAACTAAATCGACGTATCTCGGTGGGCCAGCTAAGTAAACCAGCCCCTTATTTTCCGCTGCACGCCAGCCGTAACGAGAATCCCAAATTCCTGTCGAGATCAGGGTGCTACGTAATTCGCGAGCTGTTAACAGTTCGAGCTGCAACAATTGTGAACGGGTTTCTGTCGCTTTGTATACATGCAGCACTGCACCGTCGAAGTACCACATCAAGTTGTAAACCTGTGCCAGATAATCGAGAAACTCGGCTGGATCTTCTGGTGAAAATCGACCACTGGCTCGGTCATTTACCTTGTCGCTAACCGACACTGAAACACGGTAGTTTGCGCCAAAGTTATTCAGCAGTTCTTTTAGTGAATCATTGTCCGCGTAATAACGAAACGGTTGATCGACCCAATCAAGCTCAGAGGTATGTGAAGGAACTGCTATTATCAAACTTGAAACGTACACTACTGACAGCACGATTCTGCTTATTTGTGACTTTAAAACTGCAAGCATTATGGGATCCAAACACTGTGACTAACAGTATGATTAACACGTTGATGTTCGAGCAAATCATTGAACTGCTCCACTAAATTTACGTGCTGAGCAAGCTGCGTGCAAAGCTCTTCTGTCGTTGCACTTTCCATAATCATCTTCCCTTGCATAATCAACTGTTCTTTGTCATTCACCGTCAACGTGCTGCGTGTATCTCGCAACGTTTTCAAGGAGAGCTGCATACAATGTTTTAGCGCCTGCTCTTTTTGAAAATCAAGGTGCGATTCAAAATAAAATGGGAGTACGGTTTCCCACAAGATCCATGATGAGTGCTGGCTAATATTAAGCTGCATCTGGTCAACTTCGATATCATAGGAACCATTACTTGAGGCAATAAAATCCCCCTCCCTTAACGTTTCCGCTAGGGATTTCATCATTTTATCTAACATATTTAGTCCTATTTAAATCTGCCTGAGATTGTTACAAGCTTGCCCGCACTCATTGTTTTGAATATCAACGTAGTAATGATCCACTCTGCCAACGGTTTGCATATCTTGAAACCATTGCCAAATTTTAGCGACGGCATTTAGATCGCTGAACACAAGCTCACATGCATCCCAAATATCGCTCAGCTCAGGAGCTTGTACTCGAGCCTGGCTACACCATATTTTCCATTCAGATATAAATTTATCTGATATTCTACTGTACTCATATAAGTCCTTGAGTTTATCTAGAGTTGGCTTCCACTCTTCAACTAGTGCTCGATGAGATTCAATAACTTGATTTTGTTGCTCATTGAGAACGCGAAGTTGGTCATGCAATTCACTATGCTGATTCTCAATGAGATCCAACTGTTGTTCAGCAAAAAATGTGCTACTCGCTTCTCCGGACAATCTCATCCAATACTCTTTCTGAATACTCAGTTGATTGATTAACTGTTCAAGCTTGATGGAGTCTTGTAGCGCCCTCTGATCCGTTTGCTGATTGCACCATTCATTTAAGGTTAAATACATCGAAAGAATTAGTGTCTTAGGTGACGCTAGATTGAAGCGGTAACCTAATCGCTGATTAATGTAATCCAGTCTTTGTTCAAAAGAGTTCAACACCCGTTCGTCACTTAGTTGCCCACCCACTTCTAAGAAAAGGCGCATAGCAGAGCGGTCTAAACACGTTCCAAGCTTTTGATATGTTTTAATTAGCTGACTTGCACATAAACAATCAACAACATTACGATCAAGCAAGCGCTGCAGTAAAGACAATTGGTCGTAACTCAGAACACCTTCACTGAGTAGCTGTCTGTGGTTTACATTAACAACGTTAAGCTCTTGTGTTGATTTAGGTAAGCCCTCGTACCTTGCGCCTCGCTGCAATACAGTGACCTTCCTCTGCAGCACAATGTTGTTAGGAAAAAGCGAACGGCGTCGCCAATGCTGCTTTTTCATTTTAATCTTCTCCGTATCTACTTCGAGCAATCCAGAAGGAAGTAGAGATAATAGTTTTGTTCATCGTTACGCTGAGCATAATAGGGTTTACACCCGTTAATGCCTTTCAAAATTAGTCAGAAAATTTTAGTCGTCAGACATTTCGCTTAACAATTACTACCGGATCATCTCCAGAACGGACCTTACTTGGTGTCGTTCCAAAGCGACGACGGTAACTTTGTGTAAAGTAAGACTGGCTTGAAAACCCCGCTTCCATCGCAACATCGACAATGTTCATCTTGCTTGTGAGCAATAGTTTGTGAGCGTGTAATAAACGACGTTCACTGATCCAAGCTCTAGGGGAGATACCATAATATTCGTTAAAAAGCTCTTTAAACGTAGTCAGACTCGCACCAAACTCTTGAGCATAGTCTGTCAGTTTCCACTCTTTAAGATAATGAAGATCCATAAAGCGACGGAGTCTCTCTGAGGTTCGATTTGTCAGTTGTGATAACAACGCGTAGAGGTGTTCACCTTGGTCACCATGCAGTAACAAGATGAGCATTTCCTCATACTTTAAGCGCATAATAGCATCAGGAAAAGATTGCTCTTCTAGAGTATTAATCCCTAATAACGTCTGTTCTATCAATAAGTTTAGAGTAAAAGGGAATAATCCAGACTGTACATCCTCAACCTTTGGCAACGACATCAAAAGGTCACTATGCTTTTGCAATAGTTGACTCACCAGTTCATTGTCAAATTCGATAACCGAAGCCGCATATTGACCGCCTATCGGTGTGTATTCTAGTAAGTAATCCCCTTGAGAAAGATAAACCCCTCGACCAGCGACCACGTCTAGCGTACAACCCCCGGTTTGCACCCTCAATTGACCATTGTGAACGATAACAATATGAGACTGGCTAGAATGAAACACTTCATCGTATTTTTCATAGCAGCACGCACCATGAATTTTTCGCAAGTGCGAGTCGACCCTTTCGGCGTTTAGTCGGCCTAACACATCCATTTTCTACCCTTCATAATTTTAATTCCTCCAGTTCAAACAAGAGAAACTGTCGAAGCCAGCAGTGCGATTGCAAATGCAGACCGATTACCAATAAATAGTCCATAACACTACCATCCAACCCGAATAATAACGAATAACCAAGCGCTAACTTCGATAGCAAAAATAATTCTGGCAAAAAAGTATTTTTGATATCGTCGTGACATATTTTTGATAGTTAATTAGTATTTTCTAATTTTCAACTAGTGATACAAAAAGAAATTTTACATTAAACACATGAACGTGGTATTTTTAAAGTTCGCTTGATTTACATTCCAACCAATAAGTGCGACATGCTTTATTAAAGCACCTGGGGATAGCCATATATATTCAAAGGAACTGATGCTTACATAATAAAAAACCCAATGACCTTATTTTAAATATACCTAGAACTAGGATATCCTCCAACGCATTAAACATAATAATAAAGGAAAATATTACTTCCTAGTAATTATTATAAGCCTCTAGGTTTAAGTTGGTATATACACTGCCTTGCGTAAAGATATATCGCTCTTCCTTTTTTGCGATAATCTCACCTTGATAACGCAATATCGCGCGCACTTTCATCTCGCCATTTCCAGCTTGAATCGGAGCAATAACAAACGAGTATTGAACGGGTAACTGAACCCCTTGATACTCTTGTTGTAAAACAGTAAAACACTGACTATCTAAAACCTGACACACATCGACGCTTAGAAATGTACTCACTGGAGCGGTGTAATTATCAAACGTTATCCAACCAAATAGTGCTCCTTGAAGATGATTAGAAAACCCATTTGACACTGGGTTTTTGGTTGCACAACCGCTTAGCATCAATGCAAGGAATATTAAGCAATAAGAGTTCTTTTTCATAGGAGACAAGTATTCATCTAAATTGTCAGTGACAAAGTTATGGTTACCCATGGCATCAAAGCGGTTTAATCCAGTAATAAGGGGCATTTCGCTATACTCGCTATGGTTATCCGTTGTTATCTATCAAGGGCTGGAGCAATTTGACCACTGCAATTAGTATCATCAATACAGAGACCCCCCTTCGTATGGAGCACGCATAGCCTCTTTGCACGGTCGCGACTATCTACTTATGAAATACATCGTTTACTGGCACCATTTAGAAAAGGGCAATCGTTGCTTTGGCAGTTCGCCAAAGTAAATCAAGCAATCATGCTTCTCAAAAACATAACTGACCTCATCATATAATGCGCTGAACCCTCGATATGCAACATGCTTTCTATCCGTTCTTGCTAACTATCTATATTCTAATGAAATATCTTTATAAATAAAGGATGAACTCGATTGCATCACTTTTACACAAATCAATAAAATCAATAATTTAACAACAAAAAAATAAAAAAAAAGTCCTAGATACCACTTAGTTTTATCCTTATTACCCGCCATCACTCACAACGAAGGGAATACATTTCTGTCGTAAACAGGTCTTGTTAGCTAAAGTTAACAATCCAAAATTATAATTTATTGACAGCAGACGACTTTGTTGCGTAATTCAGTTTTAACCACTCGTTAATCCTTTATATCGACAAATTCTTGAGTTTAAACTTCTTCTATCCAGCTAAAATTGAAGCGAGCCAAGGCGAGCAGATCATGACAAGAAACGAAATGCGTCAAACGCTTTTTGAGTATATATAGGTTGATTACTATCGAACGCAAAGGCAATCTTACGATCACCTTTTGTATTCATCATTCCTATTCATCTAGATAGATTCACAAATAGGTATTCTGGTGAGTCTATCTTAAAGGTTGGCAATGAACTGCTGGTTAAACTGAGCGTTTACTTTGCGGTTAAGCTGTTCGTATTTCTCGGTCAATTCAATTTGTTGAGTCTGTAGTTGACCGGTGGTCAGGTTAGCAGTGTGAAGCTGACGCATCTCTTCCATAAAGCCATTTGTTAGCTGGCTAAAGATGGCATCTTTGCCGATGATAAAGCTAGTGAAGTTCTCTTTTACAAACGCTTGTTCATCGCTACTCAAGTTTTCTAGACCAAGGCGAGCTTGATTCGCTGAGGTCACATCATCAAACGTCGCTTTTGCCGGATCAGTACCAGGATTTAAGTACGCTGCTTCATTTTTGAAGTCTTCTGCTGTATGTGTTTGTGCGTTTTCAATCAGCTTTTGAGAGGAGCCTCTTACTTCAAATGTAGACTGTACTGGCTTGTGGTCGCTGACATTATCAAACCCTTCAGTGATAACACTGGTTTCATGGTTTTGTAAGTTGCCTGTTTTATTTGTTAAGCCAGTATTATCGAGCTCACCGAAGTCAGGTCGGTCACGACCTTCTTTTTGTTTAATATTACCAGTGTGCTTATCAAGCTGCATGTAAGTGTGACTATTAAGAGGATTGAACTTAAAGCCATGCTTGGCTAAATGCGTATCATCATGTGCGACTGGATCGTACATCACATCAGAACCTTGAGCGGTGCGTTTTTCACGCTCATTCAGATCACCAGTGATCAGAACCTCTTCATGCGGTTTGCTCCCTTCCATCAACTTGTTACCTTCGAATTCACGTTTGACTTCTTTGTTAGAATCCAAGTGTGCAGAAATGACGTTTAGAGCTTGACCATTGATCTCTAGAGCCGTTTTTACGCCACCTTTGTTACCAGTGATACCCATGAAGAATTCCATGTTTCGACCACCGATACCATGACGGTATTCAGACTCTTTTTTGACGTTAATATCGACGCCGTCTTTTGCAAAAACGGACATTGAAGTGTAGCTAACACCTTCACCAAGACCTTTCGTCATAACTTTCATTTTGTTTTGACTCAGAAGGTTCATACCATCAAGCTCAAGATCGTTAGCAAGCAATTTAGACTCTTGTTCCGCAAACAAAACCACATCATAGTCACCTTTTTGAATCAGGTTCTGGAAGTAGTTCTTTGTGTCTTCCGGCATCTTTTGGTTTGCTTGGTTATAGGTCAAAGTTAAGACCTTAACGTTGCCGCTGCCTTCTTTTTTATGCAGTTGTTGATTCATCTGATTCAGCTTTAAATCACCGTTTTTTGAAGAATCGGCTTTACTAAAGAAACGATTAAAAAAGCTTCGGTTTTCTTTTTGTTTTAGAGTAACGTCACCATCGCTATTTTTAGTTACGCTGTACTCTTTACCAAATACAGAACCAAATTTAACGGTATCGCCTTCTTTGGCGCTACTTTTAATATTTTGAATATCTGCGAGGTCTAAATTACCTCGATGCTGGCTATTAATTTGAATTGTAGACATACATTAAACTCGTATTTTAAATAAGGGAACTTAAACAAAGATCCCAGCAGGAAGTGTTTCTGGGATTGTCTCTGCGTTATCCGCTTGCTCAATAAAATGGTGCCATTGCTCCATTCTTTCTAACAGTTGCTGAAAAGTGTTCTGCACATAATCTTGAGGTTTGTTTGAGAGAAAAATAACCTTGTAGCTCGTTAACCTTCGGCTATCAGGCATTAGACCGATACCGAAACCACCACGGAAAGGTTCCAGAGCATGTTCACCAATCGCGATAGCAATCGTTTCTGGAAGAGGGGTTGGCAACTCCACAGGGCTGGTGAGAGACATGTGTAAGCTAATGGTGGTTTCGTTCTTAAATACGGTTAAGAAAAGTGCTTCATCATGATTATTCGTATCCGATGATAACTCACATTGAAATAATCCGTTTTCATCAAAATCCACGCCGTTACCTAAAAAACTGATACTTTCCTGATAAATATCCATTGTGTTCCTTCTGTGTATTTTTCTGAGGGTTCTTATTCGTAGTGAGAAGAATTATAAAGATGAGGGAATGGCAAGATATTAAATACGGGCGGAAGTTTTTATACTCAATGAACTTTAAGAGGCTTTGATGCTTAATTTAGTTTAGAGACAGATTCGCACCGTTTCGTGTGCTTCTTAGTCAATACGACAAGTTTTATAACCCAGTAAGCTTGTTCAACGCTTTGCTCATCGCATAAGTTTCACCCACCTGTGCATTGTAATTTCTTAAGCTCATCGTCCTCCTAGTAACAGAGAATGAATGCATTGTTGCTTAAATCAGTTGAACCTTTTCCAAGTCTTGTGATCTGATCCTTTATGGTAGTTAGAACGGTGGTGACATGGGTAAAGCGGAAAAGAAGATAACTAACTGGGCGGAATACAATAAGGCTCTGTGCAAGCGTGGTAGAGGTTTCCAGTATTCTGATACCGCGATTGAAACTGCCTTGATGATTAAGGGGATCTTCTATCCGCCATTACGTGCTCTTCAAGGCTTTATTGGTTCTATCTTTGAGCTATTGGATGTTCCACTGACGTCCCCTGACTACACCTGTATCAGCAACCGTTCGAAGACAGTTCAGGTCAAATATCGCAATAAATCCAAAGGAGCTATTCGCCATATAGCGATTGACTCGACTGGTCTCAAAGTTTTTGGCGTCGTTGAACCTCAAACTGATTTGATCAACAACGCCGAGAATGAGTGGATTCCACACATCGCGGAAAATCTAAAGTAAAATGGCTATGAACTTATGCTAGGAGTGGGTTTTATTATTGGGTTGATAATCGCAACAAAGCGTAGATAAGCGTGTCAATGATCTCCTCAAGGAAGAGTTCTTGCTGACTCAGGACAAAAATCTTAACGAGTTAAAACGCTTATTGAAGAGTTGATACATACGTCTAACGAAATTAGGCGGCATTTCAGTCTAGGTGTGAATTTGCCAAATAAAATGCATGAAAAAAGCCAGTAACTTGCATTACTGACTTACTAAAAATTGCCAACCTACTTTAGAAGAAGGGGACTCTAATCCGCAGTGGTTTTAAACGGTAGGAGCAGATGCTCGCCATGCTTGGTTTTGGCTATCAGCAATTGAGCGAAACAGATCCCGCAGCTCTTTAAGCATACTATCTTGAAAACCAATATTTTCGTCAGCTTTCTGTTTCAATGCTTGTGCACGTGTCGCTAGAACTTCATCTTCTTTACCGCGAGCCTGAGCTTTAGTTTGCTCTACATTTGATGCTGAGTTTGCCATCTGACTAAGAGACTGAAGAATCGAATTTCGCGCTTGATTAGAGGTGGTAGCTTTGTCAAACTTTCGCCCCCCTTTTGTCAATTTATCAGTCAAATTACTAAGACGGTCTTGCCCGACATCCTGAACACGCTTTAACTGTTGCTGTTGAGTTTTCGATAACCCACCATTGTTCAACAAATCATTAGCCTTATCTACACCAGCTTTTTGTGTTTTCAGTAATGTATTAGTCGATGCTTCCGCTTTAATTTGTTTACCAGCTTTAGCAGAACCTATTCCGCCCAAAATTGCCGTTACACCGGCTAGAACTCCTGAAACTACAGCCATTGCGATCATCGCTTTAGCAGATTTATTTAGCTCTTGTGCTTGACTCTTAAGGCTCGCTACATTCGCTTCAACCGCGATTTCACGTTCAAGTGTTTGTTGTTCTCGGCTTAACTTCGAAACTTGGTACAGTAAGGTCATCAAAGCAAGAGATTCCGAAACCGTATTTGACGATGATTGAGTTCCAGATTGACCATGAAGTGCTTTTTCTAGGGTTTTCATAAGCAGATTTGCTGTTGGTGCCAAAGCGGTCATCAGCTTTTCAACCACGCGAGCTTGTTCTCCACTTTTCGGCGCTTTAGGTCTTTCCAAAAGATAATGTTTAGCACCTGACACCGCCGTCTCATCGTTACCACGAACCGCTGCTTCGGTTTTTGTCTCGGGGGCTTTTTCAACCTTAGTCGTTTTATCTATCTCACCCAAACCGTATAGATCTGCATTCCCAGTCTTACCAATTTTATCTAACATAAATTCTCCTTAAACCGTCGCTGGACGATTCATTACCGTTTCCATCGTTTCGCTTTTCGCCTGAATCATCTGCATGATGACATTCATCAACTCTTGGAAACCTTCCATCATCTTAGCGATTTCTTTTTTAAGCTTATCAATAACCGATTGAGTCAGCACCTTCTCCGCTTTCTGCTGAGTAAGATCCGCATTAATTTCTGTCACTTTAGCTTTATTATTGGAATGAACACTATCGGCAGAGCCTTTACCAACATTAGAAAGAAGATCTAATGACTCTGCAGCAAATCGAATACCTTTAGCTGTCGTCGTGGCTGCTTTAGAACCCATATCTGCAACTTTTGCCATATTAGCTGCCGCTTTAGTCGCAATATCAGTGATTTTTTGTGCTACTTTACTGGCACTTTTCCCCGCCAATTTAGCAATACCGCCCGCAGCCGCGCCGCCAAACGTCACAACAGCCCCAATAACCGCAACCGCAATCTCTAAAGCCATCATAACTTTGCTGAGAGCATCGACATTAATGCCAGCTTCTTTCATTGCATTTTGAACAGCTGGTTCTTGCATAGCCATACTGACTACACCCAATACACCACCGGCAATCATTAGTGCACCAGCTGCTGCTCCAACACCAGTTGCCACCATTACAGCGCCCACTATAATCGAAACTGCGGCACTGACCCACCCAAATATCTTGGAAACCAGACCCGATTTTTTCGCTTCTTTAGCCGCAGCTTCAGACTCTTTGAGTTTTTGTTCGTTATCCTTTATTTCTTGTTCGTGTTTCGCTTTCGCTACTTTTACTTCTTGGATCTTAAGCTTGTTTTGTACGCTCTTCAGTTTGTCTGTGATAGCAGCTAGCTCTACCTCAAAGTCATCGGCTGACCCTGCCAGGATTTTCACTGCTAGTGAGCCCGTGTTGTCGGCGACCGCATGTAAAACCTTGGCAATCGAATCAACGATTTTTTGTAGTTGATTCATGGCTTTCAGCGTTAATTCATTGACCTTATCGCTAACTGCAGCGTTCGGTGCATCAAGCTGAACTTTAACTTTACCAGTGTTCGGTACTTCAGATTTTTTACCTTTTACGTTTTCAACCGTTACTGAAGCTGACACGTGAGATGCAGTCTTAGTAACCTTATCTAACATTGTTTGACCAGAATCCGGTAAGTATGCCTGACTCTGAGTGCGGTCTAGTGCGATAGAATTCATATTCTAGTTACTCCTTTTGTTTTTCACCGCTTCTAACATGATGCCTGCGCGTTGATGCAAATCTGCATACTCTGGTTTTCCGGCAGACATCCCCTTCGCGCTGTAAAACCCACTCTCTGCCTCTGTTAATTGCTCAAGTTTTAGGTAACACTCTGCAGAGTGGAAAGGTGGGCGTGGGTCATTAATATCTACAAGCGCTGCATAACTGTAGGCGTCAATCGCCTGCAGGTACTCACCCAGTTCTTGACGAGCAGCTCCTAAACCAATAAAAAATCGTGCTTGGTAGTGGTCAAGCATGCTAAGCAGTTGGAATATCTTACCGGCTTGCTCTATTTTTCCTGATTGGAAAAAATTGAATCCAACAGCGTAAATGTGCTCAATGGTATCTGCTGATACATCGTGCAGCATTTTTAACGTTCCACCTTCCTCAAGAAACGAAAGGAGTTCCTCTGCTTGCATTTGAGATGGGTCAGTTACCGGGTTTTGTGTAGTCATGGTTATTTATCCTTAAATCGCTCGTAGGATTGCTTGCAAAATATTGTGGTACTTTTGAACAAATTTGTTCATAGCTTCAACAGTTGCGTTGTATTGGGAACTGATGTCGCTTAACGCAGTAGTTTTTAACTGTACAGAATCGTTAATTGGCTTCGACTTACTTGAAACCGAGCTAGAAAAATTACTAAGGTATTTGTTATCTGTATTGTTATAATATACATCGCGACTAACAGTCACTCCTGCATGCTCTAAAAATTGTTTGTGAGTAAAGTATTTAACTCCATCAGAACCAACCCTTGGAGTTATATGTTTTTCTAAATACTTAAACTCCTTACCTTTTTCAAACTTTTGTTGAGTCTCATATCCGAAATGTTTATAAGTAAAATGCTGCCTGTCTGGATAATAATGCCCACCACCAGTACTTGAGTTAATTATCTCCGATAACTTTGTACTGATGGTAGTCTGGACTTGACCAAATATTTTTAGTTTAGTCGTAAGCTCTTGGAGTTCCTCTTTCTTCTCGTTACGCTTTTCAAGACGGTTCACTCGACGCTCATTTAAAGAAAACAGCACGCGCTCATCAAAACGATCGCCAATAGTCGAATCAATCACAGATAACAAATCACGAGAGGTTAACGAGTGCTCAGCTTTAACATCTGCTTTCCTTTGACCGTCAGTCCCTACCGTTATTTTCTTTTCATCTTCTGTGATTTTACTTAAACGAGCTTTCAGAGCGGCTAGGTTACTCATCATTTTTTTATGACGAGTGGCAAAGTCGATACCAACATCTTTCCTCAACATCATTTTTTCAAACTGAAATCTTATATCTCGTGCTGTATGCTGTTTTATTTGGTCAACCTGTTGTTGTGGAGTTTGGAACTTCTGCACTTCGTGAAGACTGCTATAAAAGGCATCGACTTGAGTGTTTATAAGACTCACAGCCATATTCGAGAATAAGCTAGAGAGCGTTATATCCGTAGATGAGCTCCTTAGCTTTGCAATTGCCGCATCAAGTACTATTTGCAGCTTACTAACCGAACCTGCTCCATAAGCATTTGCGTATTGACCTTTTACTTGGTTCACCAGATCGTTCAGCCCTCCTCTAAGCTCCTGCTTAGACATACCTGGAAGCCAAGTGATTTTATTTGCCAAAAGTTGTGCATCACTGCCACTTAGCGTAAGACCTGCATTATTTAAAGATCTAGTAAGCTGTGCTAAAACTGCTGCTTTGAAGCTTTCTTTCGTTAATAAATAATCCGAGTTATTTAGCTCGTTGATGTCTACCGAACCTAGATTGCGAAATGCATTACGCAAAAAAGAAATAGCGTTCTCACGAACCTTACTAGAGCTCATTTGCTGAGAAAGTGAATTTATAAACACACTGATCTTCGCAGTAGCTTGTTTAAGTGCATCGGCATCTAAGTTAGCTATTTGTTCTTCTTGGGTACTCTGGCTTCCTAAGCGGAACTGATTGATAAAGTCTGTAGGGAGCGAATTGTCTACCTTGTCACTTAACTGCTTTTCGAACCAAGTTCGGAATTGGTAAGTAAGTGTTTTGTTGACTCCGTTTACCAAGTCTTGAGGTGAAATCTGACCATTCACCGCTTGATTTTGCAACGATTTCATCCAATGAGCAGCAGTATCAACTGCAGCAGTGCCAGTAAATGCTGCTTGTTTTTCTAGTAGTTTCCTCAATGAATTGGCATAAAGATCAAGGCTATCTTGTTCACTACGCCCTAACACCTTAGGCAATTGACTAATCAACGCCTTCAACTTAGCCGCATTTGGCTCCCCTAAAATATTAGCCAATTTATCAGCCAAACGATCCTGAAATGAGGTCTGCGGCTCTGGTCGAGGTCCTACCCCACCTACTGGGTTTCTTCTGTTTATATCCGTCATTTAAAAACCTTTAAATTACTATGCCACGAAGTAACACAGGCCGCTTGCGCCTAGAGCCTTCGGCATTAGTGCCGTGGAGCGGATGTTGTTGTTGTCTGCGGCGTTGTACTTCCTCGAGCAATTCATGTTCTGCTTGTTTCATCAGTTTGGGATCGGCGTTTAACCCATCAAGCAGAATATTTCCTGCTACTGGACCAACACCTAATCCTTCAAGTAGTTCATTGAACACTTCAGCTCTGTCATCTGCAGTAAGGATAGCAAGTTCTGATTTTTCAATGGTTTCGGTAAAGGGTTGCTTCATCTTGATACCTATATTAAAGCGAAGCATCTATTAGATGCTGTCAGTAACAGTCGAGAGTTTTTACTTTCTTTCTCTTTTTAAGTGGGCGGTAGTCACTCAGGCGCAAGTAGTACCAATCATCTTGTTCATCGTGACTCGCACCACAGGCTCCCAAATAGAATTGCGCTAATCTTTGGTTACTCATATTGCTACCACGCAATACGTCAACGTTGCCACGAATGATCCAGTTGAGTGGGTACAATCGGATAGCATGTTCTGCGAGTAAAAACAGTGCAGAGAAAGGATTGCTCAAACCTTGGTTTGGAGTAATTCTTCGCAACAAAACGATGATAATTTCACCATCGTCTACTCGGAACACGAGCTCCATACCGTCGTATTCGTAGCGATGGCCAAGTAAGATAGTGCTTTTCTGCCAGAAATAAGGCCTCACTTTGATTCCTGACGTCACTAAAGACTGACTGAGTACACATGCCATTACATTCCCACCCTGCCTAAAGGTTGAATATTAATTTGTTGCGTTAGTTCTTGAAAAGACAGCACTGGCAGATCGTAGTATTCAGATTCAATCAATTTTCGCACGTAACGGCGTACGTCCATTGACACCACTAACACTGGTTTATTTGGCATACGGCTCAAATCACCAACTGCTTGCTTAACGTCGCTGACAAACTGTTGAGTAACGGAAGGGTCAAGCGCTAAGTAACTGCCCGACGAAGTCTGACGAATACCGTTACGGAGCATATCTTCCAAGCTCTGATCTAACAGGTATGCTGGCAACATATTTTGACCGCTGGCGTACTTGTAACAAATATAGCGTTTCAAACTTGAACGGATGTATTCAGTCAACTGAACCACGTCTTTTTCTTTTTGTCCCCACTCCACCATTGCTTCTAAGATCACTCGTAAGTTACGAATAGAAATATCCTCAGAGACAAGGCGTTGTAGGATTTCCGTCATTTTTTGCAAAGGCACAATACGCTGTGTCTCTTTTACTAATTCGGAATAACTGCCTTCCATTTGCTCTAGCAAATAACGAGTCTCTTGGATACCGATAAAATCTTGGGCGTACTCTTTTAGCACATGAGATAGGTGGTAAGTCAAAATACGGTCGGGAGTTAAAAAGCCCACTTGGCTGTTTTCTAGTTTTACTTTATGACTGTGGTCTACCCAAATACTCGAAATTCCCGGTAGAAAATCGTCATCTTTCTCGTAAGGTATACCAAGCAAATCGATCTGCTCATTATCTTCTGTCACCAGCAGTTTTAAGCTTTGAATCCGACCGCGGGCAACTGGCACTTCTTGCAATTGAATCAAGTATTCACCGTTGCTCATCCCTTCGTTAAATCGTAAGTGAATCCCCGGGAACGGCACGCCGAGATCTAGGTACAACGCTCGTCTTACTCGTGCGAGCTCATCATTCAAAGCGACGGCTTCTAAGCTCTCTTGTAAGCGAGCATCCAAATCGATTAGCAGCGGTACCGTCATAGCGAACTCTTCTTGTTCACCTAGTTTTCCTTTGCTGTTGCGCTGAGGTGCCGCTTTGTTCGATTTGGCGGCTGGCGAGCCCGCGCCTTGGGCAACAAAACTTGGTAAGTCGGCACTGCTTAATTTACTTTGTTGTTTTTTGTTATGGAGTAAGAAAAAGCCGCCACCACCGACTACAATAGCAAGAACAAAGAAGGTAACCTTCGGGAAACCGGGAATAAGCGCAAACAACACTAGCAACACACCGCCAATCAACAAAGCTCTTGGTTGTGCTGTAACCTGTGCTCCGATATCTGAGCCTAGGTCAGAGGACTCTTCATTCGAAACGCGCGTCACAATAATACCGGCAGTAATCGCGATAAAGAGAGCCGGAATTTGCGATACCAGGCCATCACCTACGGTCAAAACAGCAAATAGCTCCAATGCTTCCGACGCTGACATGCCTTTTTGAGTCACACCTATGGTTACACCGCCAAGAATATTCACCACGATTATCACCAGACCAGCAATAGAGTCTCCTTTTACGAACTTCATCGCCCCGTCCATAGAGCCGTACATTTGGCTTTCTTTTTCAATCACTGAACGGCGATGACGCGCCTCATGAACATCGATTACCCCGGCGCGCATATCGCCGTCTATACTCATTTGCTTACCCGGCATCGCATCAAGGGAGAATCGAGCACTGACTTCCGCTACCCTTTCTGAACCTTTAGTAATCACCATAAACTGAACGATTGTGATGATCAGGAAAACTACGATGCCCACGACCAGGTTACCACCCACGACGAAGTTACCAAAGGTAGAAACGATTTGACCAGCATCACCTTGCAGCAGGATAAGTCGTGTTGTAGTGATAGAAAGTGACAAGCGAAATAGTGTAGTGATCAACAGAACCGCTGGGAATGCAGAGAACTCTAGGGGGGATGTAATGTAGATAGCAATCATCAATAAGACGACCGCTATACTCATGTTGGTACCGATAAGTACATCCACCAATGTCGTAGGTAAAGGCAAGATCATCATAAAGACGATTGCCAGTAGCATCACGGCAAGCATGATGTCTTTACGCTGCCCAACCTTGTTAATAATATCGATCAACTTATTCATTTGGTTCACTATTTAGAGATTTTATATAACAGCGATGAGCGCGGCGCGCGCCCTCAACATCATCTTGTTTCCAGCGGGCTTGGCTAAGACAAAACCATAAACCAGCTTCATTAGAGTTGTTGGCTTCCAACAAGCTTTCGCACAGTTCGATTGAACGAGCGTACCGCCCTAAATCCAGGCATGCTACCGCTAATGTTTGGCGAGCTTCTTTATGCTGAGGTTCGATTTCCAACAGCGCTTCGAGTAACATAATTGCTTGTTTAGGTTTTTTATATTGAACTTGGAGAGCCCCGTGGATAAGCAATAGCTCCACATCTTTTGCTTGTAACATGGGAGTTAAACCTGAATCAGTAGATTCAACGCCATGGTGAGATAACGTTGATCTAATTGAGTAGTTTGCAACGTTTCCGCTGCTTGAGTTAGCGTATGAGAACCATTTTTCTTCGCCAAGTCTTGAAGTCTTTGCAGAGTTATATCAAACTGCTGACGGTATTTTTCTGGGCGAAGTAAGTCTGTATGTGTAATCTTTGGCTTAGCGAGTGGCATCAAGTACTGCTCTGAAGGGCGAAGTTCATACAATTTCTCTAGGTGCGTCGCGATGGCTTGACCGTCAGGTAGCAGTTGAAAACGTTGTGGAAAGTCGCTTTCGACTTGCTCAAGAGAGATATGAGCAAAACTTTCAATACCAACGTTTAATGTACTAATCCGATTCATGAGTTCACCACGTCGTTATGCAAACGAACTAGCAACGCGAATGCTTGTTCTATGGTTGGTAAGGTAACTTCATCGCCTTCAATTTGCGCTGAGAAAACTAACGCTTGTTCATCGAACAGCCCAGTTTTAATAGTGAATGGCCACCCTTGCCCTGAATGACAAAAGCTCAGTGCCTTTTTAATTGACTCATTAGATTGATGCCATGGCAGCGCTTTTACCAACATAAGAAACAAACAATCCTGATATGTCTCAAGGTACAAGGTGCCGCTTTGTTCAAAGCTCAACTGAACACGTCCAGCCGACGAGAAATTTACGGCTTCAAGCCCCATTCCTCGGCAAAAATCATCCACTGACGCATCAATCCAATTCATCGTTCCAAATTTCCTCTTCTTCTAAATCAATCGCTTCATCAAGCACTTTTTGTATTGCTTGTATTAGGTTTTGCCGCTGTTCTTCGTCGTTAAACACATCAATGGAAATATGCCGAACTAAGTTGTGCAGTTCTCGTAAAAAACTAATTTGTCGCTCAATGGCCCCCAACTTCATGGCGTTCACTAAGTTCCATATCTCTTCGCTTCCCACCCAGCGCTGCTCAACTAAGTCGATGACATCCGACATTAAATCAGTAACTTGATAAGCCATGGCTTGCCTGCTGAGGTTTAAACATCTGATAGATATTACTAACTTGATCTTGAAGGGTATTCAGCGTCTTAAGTTTTTGCATATCTGACATCAAAAGCTGCAGCTTAACCGAATCAATATTACTGCCTTGAACACTTAAATCTGCACTCATACCTTGCAACATAAAGTCGACGGCGGTGGACACCTCTTTTTCACCAAATCGCTCAACCACATCCTTGTATGCCGAGCCTAAGCCTTGGTAACTGTGTACTGTGTCACGATAGAAACCGCGTAGTTGGTGCAAACTGCTAAAGTCTTGCTCTTTGCTATATTCATCAGCAAAGCTCGACACACGAATCTCGGTATCAATCTGAGACCAAGAATCTGGATTTTGCTCAAAGTTCAGAAGGGCTTGGTCAATCAGCGCCAACAGATTCTTACTTTCTGGGTTCGCTCCGAGAAACTTTTTTACCGCCTTTAATGCAAGGTACTGGTGACTCTTCTCTTCAGAAAAGCCATTAAGGTAAGCTTGTAGCTGCGCGATCGTTGATAAGTTGCCACCCGCCATCTTGGTAGCAAGGTCTTTGATCTTTTGGTTCTTCTCAAGATCAGGAACTTTCCTTAAATATTCAGACACCAACTCATGAGCTTCATTAACCCGAAGACCACCATCTTTTACTTTACGTTTGGTTAGATCTTTTTCTGCTTTTTCTGAGCCTAATGACGTCAGCTCCTCCATTGCGTCAAATAATGATTGAGTAGCATTGTGTACTCGGACGCTCTCGCCTCGATAGTTTCCACCAATTGACTCCCCAGAACGTACGTACTCATGACCGCTTCGAATTGGCGTGTCAAACTTGTTACCCGTTGCAATTTGATTGTTGATAATACTCACTCATTTGCACTCCTTTCGTACAATATGACTTGAGTGTAAATGTTGTATTTGCAATAGGCTGTCAAAATCAGACGTGTTTTTTTAGGGCATTTTTAGTTTTCTAAAAACTCCCGACCAATAGTCACTATAAATACTGCCCCATCCTTTCTACTCTATCACTACCAGTTATTACGCATATTTCCTAAATTGAACGATTTCTCATACATCACCGAAACGCAACAATCTGCTATCAGACAAACTCGTTTGATACAAATCCGCGGCCGAGTTACTCAAGTTACTGGCACCATCATCAAAGCCGTGGTTCCTGGTGTTCGTGTTGGGGAACTTTGTGAGTTGCGCAACCCTGACCAAACCTTGTCGCTTCTCGCGGAAGTGGTTGGTTTTCAGCAACATCACGCGTTACTTACTCCACTTGGAAACATGCTTGGTATTTCCTCCAACACCGAAGTGAGTCCACTTGGAAAAATGCATGAAGTAGGCGTTGGCAACCACTTGTTAGGTAAGGTACTGGATGGACTGGGTCGCCCGTTTGATGGCACCCAAAATAAAGAACCGAGTGCTTGGTATCCAGTTTACAAAGATGCACCGCCACCGATGCAACGAAAATTGATCGAAAATCCCATCTCCATGGGGGTTCGTTCGATAGACGGATTACTCACCTGCGGCGAAGGACAAAGGATGGGTATTTTTGCCGCGGCTGGTGGTGGTAAAAGTACCCTACTCGCCAAGTTCATCCGCTCCGCTGACGTTGATGTCACAGTTCTCGCCCTTATCGGCGAAAGGGGGCGTGAGGTTAAAGAATTTATCGAACACGACCTTGGTGAAGAAGGCATGACAAGGGCGGTGTTAGTCGTAGCAACCTCAGATAGACCTGCAATGGAACGTGCCAAAGCTGCGTTTGTGGCCACCTCCATCGCAGAGTACTTCCGTGACCAAGGTAAACGCGTCCTACTGCTTATGGATTCTGTCACTCGCTTTGCCCGAGCTCAACGTGAAATCGGCTTGGCAGCAGGTGAACCACCAACACGACGAGGTTATCCGCCTTCTGTTTTTGCTGCATTGCCAAGACTGATGGAACGTGCTGGCCAATCAGACAAAGGCTCCATCACCGCTCTGTACACCGTACTTGTAGAAGGTGACGATATGACAGAACCAGTTGCCGACGAGACCCGATCAATACTTGATGGTCACATTATTCTTTCTCGGAAACTGGCCGCAATGAACCACTACCCAGCCATTGACGTGCTTCGTTCAGCAAGCCGTGTAATGAACCAAATCGTGGATAAAACTCATCAAGCATCGGCAGCTCATATGCGTGAAATGCTGGCAAAATATGAAGAAGTTGAACTGCTGATTAAAATTGGCGAATACCAACATGGTGCTGATAACCGCGCGGATATGGCCATTGATCAAAGTGATGATATCCGAGCGTTTTTACGTCAAGGCACACACGAAACAAGTGAGCTCGACGAAACCGTGACTCAGTTACAAGGACTCGCGGGCTTATGATCGAGCAGTTACTAGAGATCAAAACGATTCGTGCCGAGCGAGCTGACAGTGCAGTTCAGCAGCAAGAGTACCGAGTCAACAACGCCCTCTCTATAAGGCGAAAATCCGAGCAGTCCGTAGTCGATTATCACCAATGGCGAAAAGAAGAAGAAGAGCGACGATTTACCAAAGCGAAGCAGAAAATGGTGGTGCTAAAAGAACTCGAGATATTGCGACAAGAAATCGCACTATTGAGGGAAAGAGAAGCCGATTTAAAGCAGCGAGCCGCTGAAGCCAAAAAAGTATTGGAGCAAGAAGCTCAACGGCTCAAAGAGAGAAAAAAAGAAGCAATCGCCGCTCATAAAACCAAAGAAAAATTCATTCAGCTAAACGAACAAGAAATCGCTGAACAAATACGTCAAGTGCAGTACCAAGAAGAGCTCGAACAAGAAGAGTTTCGTAGTGCCATTGTTTCATAGAAGGTAAAAATGCGAGTCAAACACGATCACCCAGACACAGCAGGATTTCCCAAAAAGGTTCGACAGAGTCCCGCGACTAACGTCTCGGAAGAACTTGAGTCTATCTTTAACAATGCTCTGAAGCCTAAAACTCAGCCAGCCAATCTTCAGCAAAAGAGTGCCAAAGACCAAGCTGATTCAACGGATTCAACGGATTCAACGGATTCAAGCGCATCTCTTGATGGCTTGTATCTCGATCCCAAAGACATTATTGACGGTTTCCCAAAAGGCTTGAATACTCAACCAGCGCCAATCCAGTTTGATGGTAAAGCCGCTACCTCTGTGCAAAACGTCTTGAATGGTCAGCGACTAAAGCCCGATACGACAGTAAAAGAAGCGGTAACCTTAAGTAACGCGCAGATTAACACAGAAGCGAAAGCTACGTTGTCCGCATTTGAAGAGAAGCTAAAACCCTTAAAGCGCATTGATTTACATCATTCAACCTCTGAAGTGGGCACCAAACTGCACTCGGCGGCGAATATAAACCAACCGACTACTCAAGGTGATGTGATCCTAAAGAGTATGGAAGCGCAAACACCTCGCAGCTCGGCAAGAAACGTGAACGATCTGATTAGTAAGTTGGTCGAAAAGATCTATGTTTCTCTCCCAACAGCGAACGAGAAGGAGGTCCGACTGTTTCTCAATGAAGGTCAATTGAAAGGTGGTGAGATCTCCATTAAGCACGACAGTTCTGGTTACAGCGTCTTAATTAAACAAGAGCATGCCCTTTCGCTAATCAACCCAAACGCTAAACAAGAATTGGTTGAGCGCTTACAACGCTTGGGGATTGAACAACCGATTCGAATCTCAATCAGCGAGCAAATGAACCAACAACAAGATCAACAACGTTCTCGACAACAACGCAGTATTTATGATGAATGGAAGCCTGAGGACGAATGATGATACTTAATTTCCCTAAAGTCGACGCATCAAGCATCTCGCTAAGCAATCAACTATGTGCGAAACAATGCCACTTTCAAGATAGCCTGAGCAACAGCCTGTCGGTTACGCTAGGGCCAAAACCTCAATTTACTGGCTATCGTTTGGCGTTATTCATTGGAGGGCAAACGATCAAAATAGATTTTTGTGGTGCGCAATTACAGTTGTGGTTACATGACATGCTTGACTCAACGGCTTTTGAATCACTACCAAACTCATTGCAATTGGCGTTACTCAATAGCCAGATTGAACCATACACCGATGTGATTAAACGTCTTTTTGGGCAGCTTCCTGTCTTAAGCAAGTTACAACCTCTTGAACAGCAAACTCAGCAAGAGAATGTATTGATGCTCACCATCAACCGTGATGACGCATCTCTTAGCCTCTGGGTGCATGAAGGTCGAGATGTGCTACTTGGCGCGTTGCCACAAGCACCATCTTACCTAAGTCAAAATATTGCACTACCATTCTGGTTGAGTTTTGGCAAAACACGTTTGGCAGTCAGCCAATTCGAGCAACTGGAATTGGGGGATGTGGTGTTTTTCGATGATTGCCACATCGCACAACATCAAGTGCTCTTTCAGATATCCAATCAAAACCTTTGGCGATGCCAACTCGACGAAACCATACTCCACATCCTAGATAAAGAAACCAATATGAACGATATCAATAGCTCTGAAGTACTTACCGACCACAAGCAACTGCCAATTGAACTCACTTTTGATGTTGGTCAGCAAACCATAACTTTAGAACAACTTAACGCGCTACAACCTGGCTTTACCTTTGAGCTTAACCAGCCAATTTCAAACCCGGTCACTATGCGAGCAAACGGAAGAATTATTGGTGAGTGTGAACTTGTGAGCATCAATGAACGCTTAGGTGTTCGCGTTCTCGAATTGTTTGGCGGTAGTCAGGAGCCAGCATGATCCAGTTACCTGATGAACTGAACCTAATCGTCACGCTCGCCCTACTTGCTTTGGTTCCTTTCATTGCAATGATGGCGACCTCTTTCGTAAAGCTTGCTGTGGTGTTCTCTCTATTGAGAAACGCACTGGGTGTACAACAAATACCACCCAATATGGCGCTGTACGGATTGGCGATAATTTTGTCGATCTTCATTATGGCACCAGTAGGATTTGAAACCTACGACTACGTTACACAACATGAAATATCCCTAGAAGATTCCGACAGTGTTGAAGGGCTGATTGAAAGCGGACTGCAGCCATATCGAGAGTTTTTGAAAAAACACATCCGTGAAACTGAAACGGTGTTTTTTACCGATGCTGCGAGAACCTTGTGGCCACAGAAGTACTTCGACCGCTTAGAGTCAGACAGCTTATTGTTGTTACTCCCCGCCTTCACGGTCAGTGAACTAACTAGGGCATTTGAGATTGGTTTCTTGTTGTATCTGCCCTTCATCGCTGTCGACCTAATCGTGTCCAACATCCTACTGGCAATGGGGATGATGATGGTATCGCCGATGACAATTTCGCTACCATTCAAACTACTGCTTTTTGTGTTACTTGACGGTTGGACCAAGCTAACTCATGGCTTAGTACTCAGCTACGGATAGTGAGGAGAGAAATATGAATCCGGCCGAAATAATCCACTTTGCCACTCAGGCTTTAACGCTTGTTCTATTCTTGTCGCTGCCACCGATTCTGGTTGCGGCGTTTGTTGGCACCTTAGTCTCACTCATCCAAGCACTGACTCAAGTTCAAGAACAAACGTTGGGATTTGTCGTTAAACTGATTGCCGTCATAATTACCTTGTTTGTTACCGCACAGTGGTTGGGCGCCGAGCTGCATTCGTTTGCAACATTGACCTTAGATAAAATCCCGCAAATACGATGAGTTACGATGATTTGCACCACGCACTGTTCCTGTACAGCTTAACGCTTCCTAGGTTAATGGCTTGTTTTATATTCCTGCCGATCTTAAACAAGCAAATGCTGGGTGGCACCATGGTGAGAAATGGAATCTTGTGTTCTCTTGCACTTTTTATATTTCCTATAATTAATCAACAAAATTTACCTGCAGAAACGGATGGAATCTGGTTAATGGTTATCTTGGGGAAAGAGGTGTTATTGGGTCTGCTCATTGGCTTTATTGCGGCGATCCCCTTTTGGGCAATCGAGGCGGCAGGCTTTCTCGTGGATAACCAGCGAGGCGCAGCCATGGCGAGCATGTTTAACCCCACCCTCGGTTCGCAATCGACGCCAACGGCGGTATTGTTGACTCAAACTCTGATCACTTTGTTCTTCTCGGGCGGTGGCTTTGTCACTTTTCTTTATGCGCTATTTTCCAGTTACTCGTCATGGCCTGTGATAGGTTTTTTTCCAACCATAACAGAAGGGTGGGCACGCTTTTTCTACGACCAATTTGAGCAATTAATGTGGCTTGGAGTTTTGATGTCTGCGCCTATAGTACTGGCGATGTTCCTTGCCGAGTTTGGGCTTGCGCTCATCAGCCGATTCGCACCACAACTCAACGTTTTCTTCTTGGCAATGCCGATCAAAAGTGCCATCGCCAGTGTGTTATTGATTGTGTATCTGGCTCTGATGATGAACCACTTTCAAGCACTTTTCTCTGAAATCGCACTGTTCTCAGAGCAGCTAAACACTATTTGGTAATCGCTAGAGTCTGCTTATCTCTCGAACTTATTTTTGCAGCGACTTGTAGATTGTTCTTGCAAAAATAGATGCTTTGAAATGTGGTAACTCTATTCGATAAACCTATAATGCAGTGGAAAGAAACCACAAACGCCGTCCAAAGAGTTCAGCTAAAACGTTTTACTCTTTGTTGAGAGGGATTTACTTAGAACGATTCGGCGAAAAGGAATTAGCCGTCCGCCTCTCACCTGATTAAAACGCTTTATCTCGAACAAAATTCAACCAAAATAAATAAACAGGTCCTAATAATGAGCGGAGAAAAAACTGAACTCCCCACCCCAAAAAAACTCAGGGATGCCCGCCAAAAAGGGCAAGTTGCAAAAAGTCAGGAAATCATTTCATCTTCATTGATTCTGTCTTTGATTGTCGTGTTGTTTGCATTCGCCGATTACTATATGTCGCACATATCTGCCCTAATTTTACTGCCAAGCAAATTGGCATATCAGGGCTTTCAAGATGCACTACTCGACGTAGCTATCGCCATCGCCAAAGAAATGGTTTATCTGCTTGCGCCGATCCTCTTGATTGCAACCTTAGTCGCCATCATGGCTAACATGGGACAGTTCGGCTTTCTATTTAGTGGCGAGTCTGTCAAACCGGACATCAAGAAGATCAATCCAGTCGAAGGGGCAAAGCGAATTTTTTCGTTAAAGAGTATCATTGAGTTTATTAAGTCCATTCTCAAAGTTTCGTTACTTTCATGCATTATTTGGATAACGCTGAAAGGTAACTTAAACACGTTACTGCAGATACCTACCTGTGGGTTAGAGTGTGTACCGATCATCACTGGCGTATTAATCAAACAATTGATGATTATCTCTGCGGTAGGCTTTATTGTGATTGCCGCAGCCGATTTTTCTTACCAAAAGTTCGACCACACTAAACAGTTAAAGATGACCAAAGATGAAGTGAAACGTGAATACAAAGAGATGGAAGGCAGCCCTGAAATAAAAAGTCAACGTCGTCAACTGCACCAAGAAATGCAAACTTCTAACCAAAGAGATAACGTTAAACGCTCGAATGTGCTGGTTACAAACCCAACACACATTGCCATCGGTTTGTACTATAAAAAGGGCGAAACACCTCTGCCTGTGATTACCCTAAAAGAGACTGATGCGATGGCAAAGCGTATGATTGCGATTGCCAAAGAAGAAGGGGTTCCGGTGATGCAGAAAGTACCGCTCGCACGTGCGTTATATGCGGATGGGCAGTTAGACCAATACATTCCTGGCGATCTTATTGAAGCCACCGCAGAGATCCTGCGCTGGGTTGCGTCTCTGGAGCAATCTGAAGAGCAATAAGCGAGAAAACTATGTGGTTCAAGGTAAATATCGCTAGTACTCGACTCACTCAACTTGAAGATACAATTTTTAAGACATGAAAATGATCCATTTCTCCGTAAGCTATTGGTTGTGCATTACACCAGGCTCAATCGTAGAGCAAAGAAAGTAGAGGTCTCATTTAAGCCAAAAACGAGAAAAGCAATACAGCACCTAGCCATTGATGCGACTGGCCAATGGTTGATGGCGAAGGTGAATGGAAAGTCAAAAACGCAAGACAGATGGCAAGCGGAGAGTTTGTCGATATCGTATAACTCAAAGCATGAGCCGTCGTGGTAATTGTTGGAACGCCTGTTTTGAAAGCTTTTTCCACTCAATGAAAGTAGAAGCTGTCCAAGACGAGCCGATAATGATGCGAGAAGAGATGCTTCAAGCACTCTTTGAATACATCGAAGTTGTTTATAATCGAACAAGAAGGCACAGGGCTCTTGGGTATCTAAGCCCAATTAACTTTGAAAAACAATATGTCGCTTAATACCTTCTCCAGTCTAACTGGAGCAGATCATTAGGGCGAATGTCAAAGCTATAAACAAAGTCATAGGACTAGGTATGCCTGTTAGAAGCTAACTATTAGTCAAATATGGCGTCGTTGAACCTCAAGCTGATTTGATCAACAACGCCTACAAGAACAGATTCACACGATTGAACATAATGATAGTGGCTATATACCCAATCAACTTGAAGATGCAGGCTTGAGAACTTGAATTTATCATTAATTCGAGATGTCAAAGAGCCTGCGATCTCTGGAAGAGTCACAGTAAAAAATTGACCTATTGCCGCCTTGAAGTCCCGTTTGCTTTTGAAGTAAACATTGTTCCTCGACTTCTCATTCATTACTTTCCATAGCCGCTCTATTGGGTTTAGGTTTGGGCTATAAGGTGGAAGATAATGCAGTTCGATATTTAGGACAAACGCCGCATCTTTGACTAAGTCACTGCGGTGATATCCTGCACCATCTAAGATGATATGAAGCTTATGGGCTAACAGATAGCTCTCTCTTAACTTACAGAAAAAGCGAACAATACTTTCACTGTTAATGCTTTCGTAATCGTGAACAATGGTGGCACCAATATCCGACAGGTTCAGTGCACCAATAATGTTCAATCTGCTGCGATCACCCGTTGTTTCAATCACTTTATCCTGACCAGTACGTATCCAGCCATGAGATATTTTGGTTGATAAGGTGTAAGCGTGCCATGAACACCGCATTCTAATCCTTCAGCACGAAGAATAAGATCA
>NZ_JBGONI010000040.1:0-40495 GCF_041439035.1 Vibrio sp. 1F263
AGCTGATCAGATCGTAGGTTCTTGATTTAGTTCCATTGAATTACGCAACAAAGCCGCGAAAATCACCAGAAGAGCAAGAAAGAAAATTTCTATAAAAGCTATACCTAGGAAGGTTTTTGTTTGAAATTTCATAATGCTACTCTTCGATGAAGAGTTGTCTAACGTCATCCCAATCGCTGTCTTTTGCTTGTTCAAACCCTTTAATTTTTAGAGGAGACAAAAGTTCAGGGTGAGTGTCATCAAGAGTTATGATTGCTTGTTGAATGCGTTCTACAACATCTTGAGGGACATGAGGACTGACGGCAATAGCATGAGGGGTGTAGCCTTGACTCTCCCATAAAACAATCAGATTATCGGAAACTTCACCTTGCATAGCGTTTAAGGTTCGATAGATACCACCACCTGCCACAAAATTTCCTTGAGCGATATTATGATAGACCGAATCATGCGAACGTACATAAACGGGGTCAATATTGATATTGTTCTGCCCCAAGAAGCCTTGAGTTAAGAGACTTGCAGCAAAAGCGTCAGGGGAAGGGAACGCCAACTTTTTGCCAGCTAACTCTTGTATCGTTGATATACCGCTATCTTTTTTTACAACGATAATCCCCTTTATTTTTTTGTCTTCGGCTTTGGTTATTGCGATATAACCGTTGGATTCGCTAAATACGGTATAGTGATAAGGGTTCATATAACTTATATCATATAAACTCTTTGACAGTTCTTTTTCAAACAGAGGAATTGATGATTTGGTGGCAAACCTTACCTCCTGTCCAATTTCTTTCGAGATATATTGAAGAATTGGGAGCCACTGTTTGGCTAATCTTTCGGCTGATTGCTGCGGGACAATTCCAAAACTCAATGGCTTATCCGCGAGGCTAGGTTTAGAGATAATAAGGAGGCTTATTAATATAATTCGTATAGGAGCCATAGGGTTCAATTCTTGTTAAATGAAAAAATATGCCAGGACTATGAATGCCTAAACCAAGCTAGCCATGACCTATATCAAAACTTAATTTAGTTCTGGCTAAGTACCTATATCTCGATAAATTCTTAGAGAAACATCTATTTGAAATATAGATACTTAGTTTGATGAGGGGCGCCCTAGAGGTTCATGAGGCTTTCAATGGACTCCTCAACCGAGTCAAAATTATAAGAGTGAATATTATAACCATCGCTAGCATTGATTTTAACTTTAGAAATTCCATTGTTAATTTCAGCGTCTAGAAGGTCGAGAGAAATTTCGACCGATTGGCTAATCATAATTTTTTGATTCATTAAAGTGATGCTACATGATTGTAAAACCATAGTTTGTCCCTTCCTAGCCGAGGCAACAGAATCTTAATGTTCTGATTGCCGATTGATGACGTTGTTAGAAGAATCCCTTCTATTTTTAACAGTAGACTAAATTGTAAAAAAGCATATTTTATTTTTAAATGGGAACCAAAATTGTGACATTGAAAATATAAAGGCTCTGGTATCATGTGACTTAGCACTTTGTTAAACGAAGCTCCATTCGATTAACTACCAGTTAATGATATGAGAGGTGGCGATTCATTTTATAAGGCCCACAGTGCAATGGAGGGGCTTTATGATGCATGCTTAGGTTTACAAGACCCTAAACAATCCATTAATTGCTAATTTAGCAAAATCATTGACTCACTTTTTTTCCAAAGGTTTATTAAAGGATAGTCCCCTACCCTGTTTCAATCAGCGGCCATCAGCAGCTTTTTTTAAAAAATCCAGCCTAACTCAGAAAAAGACACCACACGCTCAAACGAAACCACAAAGTGGTCCAGCCAGCACTCAAATATCAACCAATGCCAACGCATCCGTCAGTTGAGGGTAATGCGTCGGTCAGCTTGACTTGGGGTGGCGTCGCTACTTGGGTGGTTATGATAGAGAATAACCACACTCGCATTCATGGCCAGTGACGCTTTCACGACTTCACGCGGATAGACCGAGGCGGCATTAACGGTACCGTAGAACATCTCTTTGGTGCGCACACTCGATGTTGATTATCAAGGAAGATAATCCCAAACACTTCAGACTCACAAGCGGCCAAGGACGTTTGGCAGAACGATTTCACCAATTCAGGCGAGGTTAATGGCGTTGGTTCTGAGATAAACAGTTTGGATCTGAGAATGCTTGCGGCCTGATCAAGGATGCCCTTTTCTTCTGAGTTGAATAACGAAACATTTGAGTATTGAACAAGTGCTGAGATGGTATTTCCTTTCGGTCTTGGTGAGCGTCTGACTGTCCGTACCCAGTTGCAGGTTCTGTAGCGCAAGGGCGCGCAGCGGCGAAGCCTCCCTAGCGCGAGGGTTCTCAAATGGGACGGTTTAAAGGAAGTCGCGACAACAAGCCAAAAGGACAGCCTAAGCCAGTACCTCAACCCAAAGCACGTCGCCCAGTTAGAAAGGTCCCTTCCCCACCAAGAAGGCGCCCTACTGGTTACTCGACTTACGCCACTCGATATTAATGCCTGCTCGTGACGAGCGCTTTTCCCGGTTTACTTGACTGGGTGATAACACACCGAATGTTCGCATCCCCCTCAACCAAGGACTCCCCCTCCGACGACGCGATCATATTTGTCATAAAAGGGCCTCAACACGCACACTCGATAACCTTGGTCACTTAAGACAAGACCGAACAAGGCGTTGCTCGTCGAAAAACATAACCCGTTTGAATGCCGCTAACGGCTAGAATATCGAAACAAAATCCAGACACACTAATGACCTTCTCTTATGAGTGTCTGATGACGTACACAATAAGCAGACTTCAGTCGTCATACAGACAAGAGAGTAAAGCCTTTGCCGATGCACGATGCTCGGAGGTTGTTTCTATCGTCCTTTCCGTTTTCTTCGCGTAAGCGTAGTCTTCTCGCATCTGCTTAATGGTGGTAGTGTTATCACACACACTGATACTCACCCCCCTTCCCTCGGTTGCCTTGCTCTAGTATTAAAGAGTCGGTTGAATTCACCCAAATCACGTGCATGGATATGTCAGCGGATACCGTAGAACGAACTGTCATGTGACCCCCTAAGCGCCAAAACGCACATCGAAACAAAATCCTGAGCACTTAAACGTTCCTTCCCCCGTTGTCACAAAGCGCAACGCTGGAAACACAGACCCGTAAGTGGTGTACAGAATGATGTGATCCGCTCGCTCGTGAAGAAACCATTCCCCAAAGCCAGCGCCATTTAATTCGATGAAAAAGTCACGGATTTCATGGAAAGCAAAACGACGCGATCCCAATAGCGGAAACTGCTGCTTGATAGCGTCAACGAACCCTTGCTCTTTTAACGCTGCAATATCAGCCTGTTGCTCTGTCGACTGACGACGACTGAACATTTTCAAACGCTGAATTCTGGAAACAAAATCAGACTTTCTTTTCGTCTCATCACGACACTTTTTGACTTGATAGCGTAACTTCAAGACCGCCAAGGGACTAGAGGCATCATTTTTTGGTGAGCTTTCGTGCCCCAGCGGCGAAACGCTGGTCGATGAATTTGAACTAGAGAGAGTTGGGGTTGAGTTTTGTTGCGCCATGAGAGTTTCCTTTCTGTTTGAGTATCACTTTTCGGAGCCGCTTGGCGGTCCGCTCTCTCAACATCGTTCTGCTTTGCAAGGGCGCGCAGCGGCGAAGCCTCCCTTGAAAAACAGGTTGTGGGGAGAGACGGTTAACAGCCTGCGAGCCCGAAAATGAGGCGAGTGAAAGAAATCGGCGCATAAGAAAACAAGCCCTTATTCGAACTTATTCAAAGACAGAGAGATCAACGAGGAGGGAACGACAAGGCGCTAAGACTCTTAGGACAAGCAGGCCTAGCCCACAGAGTGACGCCTAAGGCAACGATAAGAATCGTGATAAGACACATTTAAAGTGTTTGTCTTTACAAGGAAATGAGGCTCAGAACAGGTTACAAGATTCTTCAAGTTTCATGTTCATCAGTGTTTGAAGTTCAGTCCGAGGTAGGCCCTATGACATCGCTTAAAGTATATAACGAGCCTTTATATAAGATATGTAGTACATAGGTAATACATGTTTAATTCATTTTGTTGATCAACTCAATGAGATCTTCATCATCGATCTTATCTCGATATAAAGCCAAGGCTCGGTACAGTTTCGCTGCAGACACATTTCTCTCTGTCTGCTCTTGCAGATTTGCTACCCAATCAGATATCCGTTCTTTATCCGTCAATGACATTCTAAGAGTCAGAGGAGGCACCTTATAAGATGTCGTCACTTTCTTTTTGACAGTCGTAATTCCAGTCGACTTGCTTGAGCCTTCGTTCTTGTGAGTGGAGATAGTTGTTATAGCTCCTCGTTTCTTTAACTTACTCATGTGTATTACCTATGTATTACATTAAATTTAGAAGAAATGCAGCGAGTTTACGGTAATCATTATTAACAAGAGAGCCCGATTTATAAAAGCGCACAGGAGAGGAAACGGCATTAGCTTGTCCGACATGCTCAGAACGACGGACAGATACTGGTAGCAATTTATCTTGTACTACCTCCAATTCCTCATCAATGAACTCATTAATAAGAGTGTTTCTTGAGTCGACCTCGTTCCTCAGGATCAGATAATTGCATTCGTCCTCCTTAATTTCAGAGACAGCTTCGAGTAAAGGGCTAATGCCGTCTAATGAAAATGCACCTGAATCAACAGGGATCAAAATAAGGTCTGAGGCCTGGATTGCGTTAAGAGTCGTTAGGGATAAGTTTGGTGGCGTATCAAGAAGAATGAAATCATAGGTATCACCTAACTTCGCTAATTGCTTTTCTAAAATTCGTTCACGATTAATCTTTGTCAGTGATGTTTCGATGACACGTGACAACTGAACATCAGCGGGAACGACATAGAGGTTTTCAATAGAGTTCCCATTAATCTGTGCAGGTTGAATTAAATCGACAATGGACACAACTTTAGGCTTATCAAACAAAGCAGCCACCGTCTCTTCAAACTTAAAATCACGTTGTCCGGTTAACGTTTTAGAGCAGTTCCCTTGAGGATCGAGGTCAATCACTAACACTTTTCGTTTTCGTGCAAGCTCAGCCCCTAAATTGACAAGAGTCGTGGTTTTTCCAACGCCACCTTTTTGGTTCGCAGCGCTGATGATTTTAGTCTTCATAACAAACACCTCATGTATTACATGTGTAGTACACAATAAAAAACAAAAGGCGCCCTGTCAATGTATTACATATGTAATACACTTCTTCTATCAACGCCTAAAGTTATCCCTCCGTTACCAATCGATGATATCGAGACAGTAAAAATCCTAAAGAAAGTGACACCAGCAGCGAAAGCACTATCCGCGGAATTCAAATTATTAGGCTCCTCAGCAACCAAAACTTCTTGGTTAAGTTAATCCCAATACTAGAATCAAAGTCGAGTTCTGAAATTGAAAATATTGTGACTACGATGGGTACACGGTTTAAGCATAACAACGAACAACTAGCAAGTTACGTCATTTTGCTTTCAGCCTTAGAGCCTTGCTATTTTCATGATAAGATACCCTCATCAATAAATAATCCATGTGAACAATGTCAGAACCTTCATACCACCAACTTCTTAAGTCGACCTTCGAAAACACTCTTCTTCACCTTTACTTCAAAGTAAACATTGCCAGTCACTTTGTTAAAGAAGAGCAACGAAACAAGATCATCATTGACTTCTTGAAGCCAAAAATCAAACAAGCTCGATATAGCCTTATCAAGAAAAAGCTTAAAACGGTTTGTTTGATGAAGAATAAGTTTGGCTCAATCGAAAAACACTTAGAAAGCGTTCTATCTCAATATTCAGCGATAGAAAGTCAAAACGACGTTGATAAGCTTTATGCCTTGTTAGAACGCTTTGAGAAGAGCGGATTAGAAACAAAACTGATTGAAGAGACCCCTAAACAGGAAATGGACGTTGTTTATATCGACAGAGCACATATTGATAACTGCTTCGATAATGAAAACCGTCAGATTGCACCCATTTCGTTGTTTATACATACGAATGAATTAGACAGGTTCACTCAGTGTTTAGTCACCCAGCCTTATTTCACATTTGAATTGTGCCAAGCAAGTGAAGAGTTGAAGAACTATCACTATCAAGTTCACCCAATTAGCTAACACAACCAAATCTAAAAAGCAGGGCACTTCCAACCCATATCAAGATGTGTTTGACGCGATTTACCAAGTGGTACTACCACCCTTTTCCTTCTATCATCACAATCAAGGGAAATCTTTTGATCTTCGAGCAGTAAGCTGATCAGGTATAAACCTAACGCTGAATGATCTTGGCCATTTGTCTTCACCGCCACGGCTTCAACAATGAATTCAATTCCTGTCGACAGTGTCTCTGTATCTTTAAAAGACATAACTCCCCCTCCTATTTTACTGTATAAATATACAGCAAAATAAGGTGTGTAAATCCATATTTGCGCGAATTGAGACATTAATCGCATAAAATGGGTTATGTCGACTCAAACTCATTATTGAATTTACCAAGAGAGCTTATTTTGACTCGATAGTTACTCATTATTATTCAACTCAAGGAAAAGCTGACTCAAGTACCGCCTTCTTTTTCCCTACTTCATACTCCACCCAGTATAACGTTATAGTGGCAGATATCTGATGAACAGCATAATTACCACGATGCTCTGGCCCATTTTGCCTACTTTCGGATAAAGCAGACTTGACCCATTCAAACAAATAGACGTAACGACTGACGGTCTGGCGACACAGGTCCGCATTACGTGCCACCAAACCAATCGTGAGCTCCTGATTTTTGCGTAACAGAATCTGACATGCGCGGATAATTCGACGAGTGGTCTTCGTCCGACGAAGGTTATGGGTTCTTCTGGCCGCTCTACGCTGCCTTTCCTGTAAACTTAATCCACTATCCAATCTCATCACACCTCGCTGGCAGTCTGACCGTGCACAATATTTATCCCAGGTCCAACGAGAAACGCTTTTCACCACCGCCAACACCTCACTGCACTTCAAAGGCGGCTTATCCGCAGTCTCGGTATTTTTGTAATGAGCGAAACTCTCTACACGGCGTTTAAAGTTCGTATAACTGCCCTTTTCTCTTTCTTCGTCGACGATGTCATACGCGTATCGACGAGTGTGTTCGAATAAAGTACAGTTTCGAGAATAAGAGACATCAATATCTTGACGAAGCCATGGCCGCGTTGTCTCCAGCTCAAGAGAATCCGCTAACTCATTGAGTTCATAGACACTGCGGTGGAGTTCAGTTGTCTGCCACCAAGGATGAAAGGGCGTTTTGGCAACAGGTCCTGAATAACTTAAGTCCGCCTCAAGTCGTAAGGCTAAGGCGCGATAAATGGCTTTGAGGTACTGAATGGGTTTGGATCGGGCTTGATCGCTGGTGCAAACCGGCACAATAGCGTAAAAAAGGTGGGCTTTATTACTGGTGCGGTTTCGAACGATTAGATTAGGGGGTGGCAAGCCTTCATCTTGCCAAATATAGGGGTTGGGGACAGAGCGATGGTCATGATCGATGTCAAACACCATCCACGCCTGCATCTCTTTACGATTAACCTGCATATACGGCCATCTGACCGCGTAGTTTCGAGGTCTGATAAGCATCGCGGTTTTATTGTCACTGCACCTCGACAAATAAGGCGCTTCCTCAAGTAGCCTACTCAAACACGAAATGGATGAAGACGCAGCGTATTCAGAATGAGCCGTCATCGCCTCCCCCTTAAAGAAAAAGCAAAGCAAGAGAGATTGTCTTGAGCGTTGAGCGTCGTTACTGAGTCAGTACTCTTAACTCTCTCTAATAAGGTTCGAGAGTCGGTTAAAGTCGCTCCTTTCAAGCTTTCGGAGTCGCCACGGATGTCAATTTTTATTGCACCCCTTTTAGGATGACAACTGACTGCATCACACCACTCTTCTTTACTTTCTAAAACTAAATTGAAGACAGCTTCAAGACTGCTTTGAATGACCTTACCCTGTACGACCGCAAACACATGATGACTCATAAAGTAACCTCGGCTAAAAAACGCTCCCCTTCGGAGAAATCGATAACGCAACTCTGGAAGAGGAAAATGCGTCAAAGCCAACGTTGTCTGATTCTTTGTATTCGCTTCTCAAGGCCGAATAAACGAATTCGCAGTCGCATTTGTTCAAACACATGATTCGAACGCCTTAATTGGGTCATTAACCTCGCCTGCTCAACCCATAAGGAAGAAAGTTGACGATCGCATAACTCGCGTCGAATGATCCTGATATACCTAAGGCCTCTACGCTTATCTTCCTCCGTCAATCCATGACCAGACGTTTCTGGGCATGACTTATGGCACGGAGTAACAGACATCACTCCTCCGAATTGATCTGTGAAGCAGAAAAACCATTAGTGGCCGCCTCATCCTCTATGGCTTTATGCAGACAACCACCTTGATTCAGTTTTTCTAGGCTCCTGATGAGTTTTACCTGAACGCTGATACTGGCGTGTGCGTTATGAATAATCTTATGTTTTTGAGTCCTTGTAAGACGATGCTCTCCTGCATAATCCAACGCCATTCGAGACAATTCACCCGAATGGACCGAGTTCTCTAATACGCTTTGGACAAAGGTGTCATCCGTGTTCTCAGATGTTATATGAGCGGTGACCACGCCCAACCCAAGAAGCAAGCTGTTTACGATGGTGTGATTACCGCTTACTTTTGCGAGAGTAAGCGCGTCTACACAACTCAGAACATGAGGCTGAGCAGGATTGAGCTTATTGCGTAGAATAGTCGGGGTCATCCCTATTCCAGCAGCCAAGCTACTTATATTCTCTGAGGTTGCAAAGACACAGCACGCTTCATCAAAGGCTAATTGCTTTGTGCGATAAAATTCGCTTATCAAGTCAATGTCATTCATAACAAATACTCAATTGAAGAAAAGTGGAACAAAACGAAGCCCAACCGGGCAACGCTCTTTGGTCGAAATAAGGGAAGATAAACGCATGAGCGACTAACCCATTCTCTCCATCGTTTCACGAGTTGCCATTTCGTGTAGTGCGATCATATTAATTAATGGTGTTTCTTTAGCTTTTGCTTTCTTTTTAATAGGTAAGCGACCATCTTTAACCCAATCTATGATGGTGCGCTTTGGCATACCAGAGAATTGAGAGTATTGGTCGTACGTCATGAAAGGCGTATTTAGGACTACTTGATATGAGAGCATAATGATATCCTGTCTAGTCATTGATGTTTAATTTCGAAATGACGAGTTGCACCTCACCATTTCGACCTCAATTGCGATTATTGATCACATATGAATGATAAGCAACTTAAAATAGACCAGATATCGTATTTGGGAGGTAAAGATATTATCAAGAAATTGATAGATATCACGAATTCAGACCGTCAACAGGACGTTGCAGACGTGTTTGGTATCCCAAAATCAACAATCGCAACTTGGCGACAACGAAATCTAACTCCATTCGAGATTGCAGTAAGAACTCATTTGAGCACAGGCGTCTCACTTGAATGGTTACTTCTCGATAAAGGCGACCCGTATCCTAAAACACCAACTCAAAAGCACATTAATAAGAAGAACGAATCGAAGACTCTCTTCGATATAGACTGCTTCTCTATTGATGACGGTAAATTGGTTGGGAAAGGGATACTTGCATTCGATAAAGCTCTCCTAGACGAACTTGGCGTTATCAATGTGATGGCAATTAAAGATGGAACTACTACGTTCCTTATAAATAAAGAATCCCATCAAGCAGTAAGTGGCACATACTTAGTGGATATGGATGGCTTACTCTCGTTAAACGACATACAACGTTTACCAGGCAAGAAACTAGCAATCAGCTTTAATGGCTCGACTCTAACAGTCGAGGAAGATGAAGTAAGGGTTGTCGGTAGAGTGGCGTTAGTGATGGAGAAGAAGTGAGTGGAAGAAAAGCTAACAACACTTGCGGCCTATAAAATCGCAATTGAGACTCGTAATTTTGAAATTGACCTTTATTGGAAACGCTCTTTATTCTTTTGGGGATTCATTGCGACAGCATTCATCAGTTATGGCTCTCTTACCGTTGAATCGAAACATAATTTTGCTTTAGCGACAGCTTGTTTTGGCTTCATCTGCTCCTTATGCTGGAGCTTAGTTAATCGCGGTAGCAAATATTGGCAAGAGCACTGGGAAACAATGGTAGCCAAACTAGAATCAGACCTAGGAAATATTGACTTATTTCGCGCTGAAGATACACAACAACATAAGTCACATTGGTTAAATTCACGGAAGTTCTCCGTAAGCCGGACTGCCATTGCCCTTAGTGATTTCACAACCCTTATTTGGTTTGGCTTAATACTAAACCACCTCAGTACAATGTTTTTCGGCCACGTTTCAGTGAGTTCTCAAACAAAGGGTATTATCCTGATTATATTTACTATTATTTATGTTGGATTGATACTAAAAGAATGTGCGTCAGGCAAATGGAAAAAGTTTAGTGATTAGTGTGAGTTCGCATAAAAAAGCGGCGGTATGCCGCCCTTTTTTATAAATGATCACCTATATGCGCTATGGCAATTTTTGGTTTATCAGGATCGATTCGATTAAAAAAGCCAAAATATATACGATTAAAATAATACGTACCGTTTCCATTAGCACCATCTACTCGTTCTAGCTTGTAATGGTACTCACAGTTAACATTTTTGTACTCGATCTGTTCAATAAAAAAATCTCGCTTTAGAGCTGCTATTTTTCTTTTATTTTTACCTTTACCTTCAGGGGTAACAGGGAAATCCAACTCTGCATTAAGATTGTCAATGTTCCTTTGTGAGTCATGAGGAGTAATTTCGTACTGATCCATAAACATGAGGCTACCCGTGATGCCATCAATAAAAGATTGGTAGCCTCCCTCGATTTTTCGAATACTGTCGAAACTCTTGTTCACTGCATGCTCAGGATAGTCTAAAAAAATCAAATTCTTATATAGATGAACAAAGCTTTCAGCATATTGTTTATGAGTCCTTGGATTCTGTACTAATACATCAGAACCAAACTTAACTAAAGTCTCTTCATCGACGACATTACGCAACGGTTGTGTAGTTAAGCTAATACTTGGAACCGATGAATATAGAGACAACCATGCCCCTTCATGCTCAGGCCTATCGGTATCAACCAAGCGAACTATCTGTATAGAATCTAACTCGTTTATGGTGCTAGCCCTTCCCATATTGGCATCATAGAGTAGGCTCATGATAGTACCTGCATCTAAATGTGCAGGTTGCTTGAATAGTTCAGTGGCGGCATTAACATCAAAATCACTTGATTTGGCAAATGAAATAAAGCCTTCATCTTCAAAATATTTTTCAATTATATCTGAGGACGCCTTAATCGAAAGAGCTACAGCATCTTGCTCTTTCGAGAAATCAAAACTTTGAGGTACAAAACAAATGTTAGCTTTCATGTTCAATCCCTTTTAGGCGGAAGCTGTTCTTGCCCTGTCATGATCATGAACATATCTTGAGCTTGTTGATCAAAAAAGCCATCTGGCCAGCTAGACAATTTACCATCTTTAGTGATAGTAATTTTCTCTACATTACTCTGCTCTTCGCCTTGTGATATGTAGTAAAGCGTAAACAATTTTGGATCAAAGTCTTCTTTAAGCCTAGTGATCACACGTATACCATTGAGTAAGTGATCACTGTGTGTTTCAACTACCACTTGAACATCGGCTTGAGCTGTCAAGGCAATCAGACGCCCTAGAAAGCTTTGACCTCTCGGGTGCAGGTGCGCTTCAGGATTCTCAATAATAACCAACCCACCTTTTGGGGTGCTGAGAAGCGCAGTTACTATACCCAATACATAACTGATACCAAAACCTACATTCTGAGGCTTTATTGAATTGCGATAGTTCTGTCCAAAGATATTAATTGAAGCTACTGCCGCCTCGATTAAGTCAGGATTTAATTCTATTCCGGGACTAATTTCATTTAGCCAAGCATTAATTTGACGAAGTAATCCATCTCTAGCTTCTGATTCATGCATTCGTGGATCTGGATTGTTTTTTACTGGAGTACTAGAACCACCTATATAAAGACGTTTATATTTTTGAGACCTAGCAAGTACCTCTGAAGTAAATTCTCCTTTTGCCCCTAACCAATATTCATGAAAACGGCTACCTTCTATAAGGTCAAAACTACTTTGCGGACCTAACCTCTCGGCCTGTAAATATTGAAAGTTTGAAACTAGATTATCGAAATTTTCAGGTAACTCACCTGTATAACCGCTCAATAAATGTAACTCATCGCTTGAATCATCTAATTCATGATATCCCCAATTGAGGATGTGTCCATCAAGATTAATTTTTACAGACAGACTTAGATCTTGCCCAACTTGCCCAGTATTATCTTTATGGTGAACATCATTTCCAAAACCTACTGAAACCAATGACCCATTCAACTTGGCTACTTTTTCAAATCGAGATTGCAGAGGTATTGAAAGTGCTTGAATAGCTGTACTTTTACCCACTGAATTAGTTCCACAAAAAACGGTTAGCGCAGAAAAATCAAATTCACGATTTTTGTAACACTTAAAATTTTCTAGAGCGACAGACTTAATCATGATTAGTTAGCTCCTAATAAAATGGGACATAGCTCTACATCAACACCGGTGCTCTGTTTTAGGATCTCTCTAAATGAATCAAAACGGAATCGAACCGTTACATTCTTACCTGTAGATTGACTAATTGAATACAAGAAGCCTCGACCTTCTTTTTCATATTTTTTCGATTCCCAGTCAGCGTAATCCGAGGAGTCTCGATCTATTGCTTCATACAACATATCGATCAACTCATCGCTATGCGCCATAACTTGTTGCGCCTGCTCTTCACTTAATTCAGAAAAATAAGTCACAATTAATTCAAATAGAGGCTTACTTAAAGGTATTTTTCTCGCGCTATCTGGCACTTTTTTAAATGCATAATCGCCAAATACTTGCTCTGAGATTTGCAAACCATTCTTAAACTTATTAGCAATCAAACTGTAAACTGGATTTTTATCTAGAGGTAGCTCAGCACTTCCATCATCTAATAGTTCTTCGTTCGCTAATGTCAAAGAATGCACATTCATACCTTCCATCGCTTCGGATAAATACTTATTGTACTGATTATCGAAGCTCATATAACCGCGCAGCATAAACGACAGCGCAGATAGACAAAGTTCCATGTCTTTTTGTCGATCAGACTTGATTTTCCCATGTGTCGCTGATTTAAACTCAGGCGTTGCAGCTAGGAACCTTAAAAACTTAACACTTGAACCTTGATTAAGGGCAGAACGAATTTCTTGCTCACTCAACTTCACACCATAAGTGTTAATTCGGTGAAAAAGTTCAACAATAATATTGTCTTTGTCTGTCGCCATATCAATCAGGTGAGCTGTCAAAGGATATTCACGAATTTTCCTTTGCTCTGCTCGTTCTAATTCACTAAAACTAGTACCATTGAGTTCATCTAATACTTCCAATCCATTAAGCTTAAACTCACCACGCATAAAATCGTATATAGTGGTAATTCGCTGTAAACCATCGACAATTATCCAGTCACCATTAGGCTTTTCAGCAAAATAGAATACAGGTAAGGGCAAGCCCATTAGGATAGACTCAATTAACTTTGATTTCCTAGGTTCAGGCCAAACTCTATCTTTACGTTGAAAGTCTGGCTGCAATTCAATTTCACCAAAACTTAAACGGTCATAAATCAATGAAACAACTGGTGTTAACTGACGAATCTTAGTTTTTCCTTGAAGAATTGGACCATTTGCTTCCTTGTTGTTGTCGTTTTCAATACCCGTTAATGACTCATCATCAATTAACTCATCTATCGACTTATCAGGTTCAGGTTGCTCGTAAGCATCATCATTTTTGCTGGAATATATAGCTCCATCCAGAGTCACAACTGCGTCGGTGACTTGTTGGTTAAGACTACTTAACTCACTTAAAGCCTTAGTAGCATCTTCAACAATCACGTCTCCAGGATATTTTTTCGTAACAGCATCGAAGGCAGCCTTTAGCGTCTGCACGATTGACGCTTGGGAATCCGCAATAATCTGATTAGATAAAGCTGTATAGTTATCTATTTTCTTACGAACTGCGCGAAGTTCTGCTGATTGAAGTTCCGACAAAGTCCCTAACTCATGGACAGATTCATTCCGCAATAGAAGATGCTTACGATTTTTATACTTGAAGTGTTGAATACAGGGTAAATGTGCAAAAACAGTTTCTGGTTGATTTCGACTACTACCTCCTCCATATAAAGCTTGATCCACATTACTGAAGCCTTTCACAGTTAATTCATTCCAAATATCTTCTAACTCACGAAAAGATCGAGCAGACCCCTTTGCATTAGGACTATTAGCAACAAAGTACTTATCTAAATTTCGATCTAACGAAGTTATGTAAATTGAGGAAGTTTTTGGGTTGATAGAGTGCAGCTCTTTACCAACTAACTGTTCGATATATTTTAAAACATCTTTAAAGTGCATGAATGACGCCTAATATGAATTACTTTTACTAGCGTCAGTTTACCATGGGTTAATCAACAATGTATAAAAACGGGTCGTAACGTTGTGAAACGTATAAAAAAAAGGAGCTAAATAGCTCCTCTTCTTTATAGTAATTTAAGATAGTTTTGTATGGTTTGAGCTATTCCTTCAGCCGCTAAGTATGGGACACCATTACCAATAGTTTTGAACATATCGGACAGAGTCATTGTCGATGGGAAACAAAACTCTTTTGGCAACGACTGAATAGCCAACGATTCGGCAGCACTTAGGCGCCTATCTTTATACGGGTGAAGGTGAACCTCATTGTTTCCATATGCTGCTGTAGGAGAATAACGCCACCTATGAAGACGTTTAAATGACTTTTTACTGTCATCACCTTCTAATATTGTTTGAAATCGATGCATTGACTTAGGCTTGAAGTGATGCGTCGAATTCGGGTGGTTGTATACGTCATTCTTCTTAAACCAGTGTTCAACAGCCAACTCGTAAAACTCAGAAAGCGACTCAGGAAGCTCTTTCTTAGAGTCTTGCTCATATTCTTCATGCCCAGGCCACATACCTTTATTAAGCACGACAGTTCTATCGAACTTAACTTTGGCTTCCCAGTTAAACTGCGTTTCTAGCTCTTTGCTTGTGATACCACCGGCACGGGATTCATGAATACCAAAAAGTAAAATACGATCCCTATCTTGAGGGACTCCATATTCAATACAGTTGGTTAAACGGTCAGTAAGAATATAACCTTCCTGTTCTAATCGTTCTTTCATTTCATCGTAAAACGCGCGGTGTTTTATGGTTCTCCAAAGCCCTTTTACGTTCTCGAACAAAAAGAAATCAGGCTTATTCTGGATAATCGCATCAATATAAACGCGGCTTAGCTTACCGTTTTCGCCTTCAGAACCTTTGTTTTTCCCTGCTACCGAGAAATCAGGGCACGGTGGTCCACCAATAAACCCGACCAATGAATCAGCTTTTGCATCTTCCACATACTCTCTTAGCTCTTCAGCTTTATCGCCAGTGACAAAGTCTTCAATGCTTCCAAGGAAATGACCATACTTAGGTTTTGGTAATTCCATTACACCTCTAGAGTGCTCATAAGCATCTAAAAATGGTTTATGAAATTCATTGACGAAACGAACATCAAACCCTGAACGTTCAAAGCCTAAGTCTAAAAATCCACTACCAGAGAAGAATGAAAATATGATTGGTTGTTTTTGAGGTGACAAATTGAAGCCTTTCTTAATTGTTAATTCTATCGGTAATAGCTAGCGAGCTTGTCATAATACATCATCACAAGAGCTGCTAACACTTGATTCTACTATAGGTTGGAGGTTTAGCCGTTGTTCCAAGTTTATGGAATAAAACATTGAGCTAAACGTCACCACTTTTCCGCAAAACTAAAACAACCCAAACACATTGTTTTTCCCATCTTGTTCAAGGCCTTTTATCTGATGGTGTTTTGGCTCTCCACCAAACAATAAAATGTACAACTTTCGGTCTTGATACGTTCCCACTACATAGTGGTCTTTTTGTATCACGTACTCGATGGTTTCGGCTTCCTCATCGGTGCACAGATACTTAATGTCGACCAGCTTCACCCACTTCAAACCCACTACGTTCTCTGCTTCTATAAACCCACCAAATGGCGCCGTAAAGCGATTACCTAGTTTCAACAGCGCATCAATCACCCCTTGGTTCTTCTTACTTACCCCAATGGGACCATCACTGTTGATTTTGAAATGACTGTACCCAGCAGTCACATGAATTGAATGATACATGGCAAAAACCTATTAACTTTCTTAGCACTTTGAGAAAGGTGTCTAACCTGTGCTTTTTGTCCGATATAAAACATTGCTCTGCGTTTTAACTCAATTTATACTGTTTTTATATACAGTTATTTTAGGCTTTATTATGTCTATCCGCAATTTAAAAGATGGCTCAACCAAACCTTGGATCTGCGAATGTTACCCAAACGGGCGAACGGGGAAGCGCGTTCGGAAGAAGTTTACTACTAAGGGTGAAGCTAGGGCTTTTGAGCTTCACACAATGAAAGAGATTGACGATAAGCCATGGATGGGAGACAAACCGGACCATCGCAGGCTTTCTCAACTTATTGAGCTTTGGTACTCACACTATGGTGCAACCCTTGCCAATGGCAGTGTCATTCATAGTAAATTTCTAAGAATGGCTAACGCGATGGGTGACCCTGTAGCGACCGTTTTCGTTGCAAAAACATACTCTGAATTCAGAAGTAACCGAATGAGTGGACAAATTAGCTTTGTTGATGCGCGCTGGCAAAAAGGAGCACCTAGTATCGCAACGCTAAATTCAGAACTCGCGCGCTTCAAGGCTATGTTCAGCAAGTTAAAAGAATTTGGGGAGTGGAAAGGACCGAACCCATTGGAAGAAGTGAAGCCATTTAAAGATCACGAACGTACTATGTCTTTTCTTCATAAAGAGCACATTACTTTGTTACTTGAGCATGTGTCTAAACACAGCCGAACAGATATGCAGAAAATAGTGAAGCTATGCCTAGCCACTGGAGCTCGCTGGAATGAAGCAGCTCAGCTGAAAGGCTCTCAATTAAGCAAATATAAAGTTACGTTCACCAACACCAAGACTAAGAAGAATCGCTCTGTACCCATCTCAGAGGGACTTTATAACGAGATATACAAACCAACCTCAGGGAAGCTATTTGAAGAGTGCTATACACCTTTCTGCTACATATTAAAGAATAAACTGGGCATCACCCTACCCTCAGGGCAAGCCTCCCATGTTTTGCGTCATTCGTTCGCAAGTCACTTTATGATGAATGGCGGCAATATTTTAGTGCTAAGGGACATTCTAGGCCACGCCGATATCAGCATGACAATGCGCTATGCCCACTTCGCACCTGATCACCTATCTGAAGCCATTATCCATAACCCTCTTTCAAACCTGTAACCTGCCGCCACAAAATTTTTGGCGCGGCTGTCGCCACTTTGTCGCCACTTGCTAAATTTCAGGTAAAAAGAGAGCCACTCTAAAGTGGCTCAATTCTTAAAATTTTAAACAAGTGTTTTAAACGTTACTCTCGACCGAATACGTTGTTCTCTTGCTCTTGTACACGGATGAAAGTCGTACGCTTAGTTAGCTCTTTAAGCTTTGCTGCGCCTACGTATGTACAAGTTGAACGTACGCCGCCAAGGATGTCAGAAATTGTGTTGTGAACTGAACCACGGTATGGAAGTAAAACAGTTTTACCTTCCGCAGCACGGTACTTAGCAACACCACCTGAGTGCTTGTCCATAGCCGACTGTGAAGACATTCCATAAAATTTCATGTATTGCTTACCGTCTTGCTCTACTACTTCGCCGCCTGACTCAGAGTGACCAGCTAGCATGCCGCCTAGCATTACGAAATCAGCACCGCCGCCGAACGCTTTAGATACGTCACCCGCACATGAACAGCCACCGTCACCGATGATCATGCCGCCAAGGCCGTGTGCCGCGTCGCCACACTCGATGATTGCAGAAAGTTGAGGGTAACCTACGCCTGTTTTAACACGAGTAGTACAAACAGAACCAGGGCCGATACCAACCTTAACGATGTCTGCGCCCGCTAGGATTAGCTCTTCAACCATGTCACCCGTTACAACGTTACCCGCAGAGATAACTTTAGTCGGGAATTCCGCACGTACTTTCTGTACGAACTCAACAAGGTGCTCTGAGTAGCCGTTAGCGATATCAATACAGATAAATACAAACTCTTCGCTAAGAGCCATGATCTTCTTAACTTTCTCGAACTCAGCTTCAGACGTACCTGTTGATACAAAAACGTTGTTCAGAGTTTTCTTGTCTGCTGTTTTAGCAAACTCAGCCCACTGCTCTACTGTGTAGTGCTTGTGTACTGCAGTCATAACACCGTGCTCTGCTAGAGCAGCTGCCATTTCAAAGCTTGCTACCGAATCCATGTTAGCTGCAATTACTGGAGTACCAGACCATTGACGACCGCTATGCTTGAATGTAAAATCGCGGGTTAATTCAACTTGAGAACGGCTTTTAAGGGTAGAACGCTTCGGACGGAAGAGTACATCTTTGAAACCTAACTTAAGTTCTTGTTCGATACGCATGGTGTTTTCCTTGATTCATAAAATTATGTGTCTCTCGCGAAATGCGTAGTAAAACCGTTGGCAGACGAGTTTACTTTTCTTCGGACACAAAAAAACCGGAGCGTTGGCAGACGCTCCGGTTTTCAGCATTATAGGTCGTGATTTAGTAACAGCAAGTCTGATATTTCATTTTTTTTTGTGCTATCCTCTCGAAGATTCCATATCTGGTAAAAGCTCCCAAGTAACACTTCCCCACTAAATTCTTACTAATTAATAACTTAGCTAACCAATTACGCAAACGCTGTCGGTTTATTGCGCAATCGTTTTCCTCCCTTTTTTACGTAATATCCCCCTCACAAAGCAAATATGTGAAGAAAGTGCCTCGAAATCACATAAAAACCACACTTTTCTCCAACAAAAAAATGCCTTTTTTCTTAAATAAATTCGATTTTTTTCCAATTTTTATCGGTTTTTGACCAAATTGGGCAGTCTGGTGACGTTTCTGTTTTGCGGTCACTTGGAAAAATAGAGTGAAAACGACTCAATCTAGAGGCCAATACTCACTTGGGTTTGATAATTCAGCCCTCGCACTCCATTAAATGAAGCTTTCAAACTCAAACTTTATAAATCCACTTTCTATTCACCCGTAGCATTGCCGCGCCGAAAGCACATTTCGTGGCTGCCCTTTCTTAGATTTAACCTAAAACATTCAGTAAAGCGCATGGAAAAAGAGAATTGGTTAACGTGAAAAGCTAGGGGGAAGATTAGGTTTGAAGATAAAAAACAAAAAAAATGGCTAAGGTAATTAACCTTAGCCATTTTTATTCGATGTTTTGAATTGTTCTTTACAAGCTATGAGTATCGAATTAAGACAGGTGCTAATTCTTTTGAGCGCTTAACGCTTCTGCAGTCGCATCTTGAATCGACAAGAACAATGACGTGATTTGTCCAGTAGGCGAACGCATCGGGTTTAGCGTCACGTTCTGGTACATGAAATCAGCTTGTTGAGTGACAGGGCGAACATTGCGGCACTTGAACAAGTAAGGTCTTTGTGGCCATGTAATAAAGCTGCGACAACCTAAATCATAGACTGGCTTGGTTTTCAGCCTAAACCACTCTTCTGGGATTTCAGGGAATAACTCAAAGATCGACTTACCGATAGCATCATGTGATTGCTTACCGCTATGGTGAGTCATGAAGCCATTCCAAACTTGCACCTCAAAATCGCGATTAATAACCACCAGCCCCATATCGACGTTCTGAACCATGTCCACCATCCAGTGGAACTGTTCAAATTCAGCAGGAAGATTCAACATATTAAAACTCCTCCATTAGGTAGGCCAATTTATTATCTAGAAGTGGCAAAGATTCATCAACAAACATGAATAGAAGGTCACAACGGATTGAAGTGCCATCTATGTTATAGCTGACTTCGAAAGTCATCGTTTTCTTGAATGAGCCGCCGGTATTTTCAATAACGGAATCGATTGAGATGTGTTGACCCAGCAACACCGGAGAGCTCTGGAAGAAACGAACTTCTGACTGCTCACCTAACCCATTCAGGAATGAACCCACAAGGATGTTAGATACATCCATCAACAGCTCTAGTTCTTCTAACTGTTCGCTTTCTGTTGGCACCTTCATGAGCTTTTTAAGATCGCTCACACTGGAATCACTCAGCAAGACTAACGCTTCACCTGCAATACCTTCTCCACTAAAGCCTTGGCAAACACCCGACACTTGGTCGTTGTCTGCTAAGTCGCGAAGTGCCATGTGCAATTCACTCACTTCCAAAATATTCACGTTCGGTAGTGGTAAATGGACAAATACATCAAAATGGCGCGCCAGTGCATCGGCGGCGCGGCCGATTGCTACGTTCGCCACTTCCATGTAGATATCGCGTCTGCGTAGTATTGGAAGATCTAAAGCGGTAGGGGTAACAACCTGAGGCTGTGTTGGCGGCTCAACAAGTTCACGTAAAATGCCTTTTAACGCTTCTTTATCGATCGGTTTTTGTAAAAACGCTTTAGCACCGAGGTCCATGACCCTCTGCTGCGCTTTTGGCTGGATGTCACCGGAAACAACGACAACAGGTGTGTTATCACCTAAGCGTTGCATCTCTTCCAATGTGCCATAGCCATCTAGCTCAGGCATGGTCAAGTCGAGGAACATCAGTTTAAACTGGTTTTGAGCTAACTCTTCAAGTGCATTAAGCCCATGAACAGCAAAAGTTATATCTGCATTTAGAGAACTAGGCAGTGATCGAGCCATCTGCTTCCTTGCTAATGCAGAATCATCACATATAAGAACTGGGAACGACATAAATGCACCACCGACAAATTAAAGCTAATTTCGAGGAGTGTAACAGATCATTATCGTATCAGGTACGGGGTGAATGAATTTATATGTAGATTATTAGTCAGATTGATGGGAAAAGCGGATATTCGATTATCTCTGATTATTCTTTATGAAAAACAATATGCTACAGAGATAGTAACAAGCCTTTTTATAAAGTAATTGCACTATTTCATGAAATGACCGCGACAATTTATAGAATAACAGCCTTAATAAGTAGCCTACTAAGGCTCGACTTGCCGATTCACGCAACAGCCATACATGTTTGCTCAACTATACATGTTGCTCAACTGTTCGTGTTGATCGCCTACTACGCGTTTATCAGGTTGACGTTTTTATCCGTTTTACATAATGAGTACAAGGGAGCTAAAACTGATATGTAGGCCATAGAATCAGTAATGCGAAACGAATAACCACAGCAAACACCAGTAAAGCGATGCCCAAACGGTACCATTTGTATTCCGCAATATTCATTGGGATACGCTTATAAAACATAGTAATCACGCCTTTCCAATCACTACTGCGTCTTCCGTACTGCATCATGCTCGTCAAAACAAACAGAGCGCCAAGTACTAGCATTCCTTTCTCAGCCCAAAACAATCCAACTTCCATTTGTATTTTCCTTGATAAAACGGTGAGCGACTTAAATCATTCTAGCCACCTTTGCTTACGGTTTCTGTAAGACCAAGGTCTAAATTACGAAGTCCGCAATTCAGGGCTTTTAGCTGATAGCTCATTGTCGGTAATTAGAAACTGGTAATTGATAGTTCTTGGTCAGTATTACAAAGTTCATCGTTCAAGATTTCATGGTAAAGGCGAGCATCACAAGCAGATCACGAATAAGCATGAGTCGAGAGATCCGGAGACTGACTGTTCTTTTGAATGACACGCATCAGCTGGATAAGCAGCAGAATACCTGTCACACCTAAACCAACACCGATTCCGCCCCAGATCCCTGCCAATTCAAACTTAGACATCAAATACCAAGCCGCTGGCAAACCAAATACCCAGTAACCAATGGCTGTCATTACGGTTGGCATTGAGACAATCTTCATCCCTCTCAACAGGTTAATGGCCAGTAACTGCCAGGCGTCTACAATAAAGCACAACGCAACCACCCAAATAACAGAGGCCAATAGCGAAGTCATTGCGCCCGTACCATCGTCTAACTTGAAGATAGACGCGATCATTTCTGGCCAGATGATGAACACGGCAGACAAGGCTACACTCAACACAGACACCAAGATAAAGCTTAGAATCGAGGTTCTTTTGATGCCTTCGTAGTTACCCGCACCGAAATCACGGCCAACCAAAATCGCCGCAGCTTGTGAGAAACCGAAATTGAAGTTCCAAGTAAAGCTTAAGCATTGCAGTAGGATTTGGTGCAGTGCTAGAGAAGCAATACTGATCGTCCCCGCCATCAGAGTTCCGCCGTATATCAAGCCATGTTCAAGTAATGCAGCGAGCCCAATAGGCAAACCCATCATCAATAAAGGGCTCATTAATTTGATTGAATACTCTTCTGTGTTTAACCAAGGGGCGAACTGCTTAAACTCGTCACGCTTAAATACCCAAACAGTGTATCCAACCATCACGATAAAGGCCGCGATAGCCGTACCTAGCCCTAAACCGGTTAAACCCATGTCTAATTGGAAAGTTAAGAAGTAGCTCACTGGCACATTCAGAATTACGGTGATGATAGACATCACCAGAATAGAGCGCACATTACCAAACGCACTGGTTAATCCACGCAGTACCAACAAAATAAGCGAAGGCAGCATCACCCATTTCAAGGCATGCACATATTCCATTGCTAAAGTAATCACTTCTTGGGGCTGTTTTGCTGCCTCTAATACCAACGGAGCAAACCAAAAGCTGGCCATTAAGGTCACACTCAACACAAATGCCAACATTGTTGCGCCTTTAACGGCTAATCTAATTTGTGTGTTACCAAACTCAGGGCGAGCCACTCGCTGACCGTAAGCGATCGCAATCAAGTTCGCGACACAACCCACGGTGCTGCTCGCAATAATAAAGATGAAAAAGTAGATAGAGGCGCCTAAGCCACCAGCCGCAAGGGCTGACACACTGATACGCGACATCATCCAAACATCAGTAAGGACTAAAGCCATAGAGATCAGCTGTGAAATGATCAAAGGGAATGCGAGTGTGAGTATTTTTTTCATGAGCGCCTCAGGTAATTTCGCCCAAAATACGATCGATGAGGCTGGCGTTCAATTGATAAATTTGCGACTCTAACATTCCATAAACTCATGCGAACGAATTATGACCCCATATCCTAGCTTGCCATCATCCCATAATGGCTTAAAAGCCTTCGAAGCAGCAGCAAGACTGATGAGCTTTACTCTGGCCGCCGATGAACTGCATGTGACACAAAGTGCGATCAGCCGTCAGATTAAACAGCTTGAAGATGAGTTAAACGCATCATTGGTTATTCGTAAGCATCGAGCGATTGAATTAACAGAACATGGTCACGATTTGTACGTGGCTTTACGTGAAAGCTATGCCAATGTCGAAACGGTTATTGCTTCTTGGGGTGAACCAAAGCAGAAACGTATTGTGATCAAAGCGACTTTGAGTTTCGCGACGCGCGTATTGATCTCTAAAGTCCGGGAGTTAAACGAGCGTTATCAAGATTATGAAATCGTCATTGTGCCTGTGATTGAGGAAGACGAATCGATCAACAGCAGCGAATATGACCTACTGATCTTCCATACACGCTTCAAAAAACGCTATGACAAGGCACCTAACATCACCTTCTTACGTGAAGAGTTTATGGCGCCGGTCTGTTCTACTAGTTTAACGAATTCTGCTAGCTTAGGTAATTCTACCAACTTAACGAACCAAGATACTGACCTCGATTCAATATTAACCTTACCAAGGCTCCACCCAACCTTAGATCATCACGACTGGAAAGTGTGGCTTGCTGATGTCGAGTCCCCGCCGAAAAAGCCCGTTAGAAATACCAGCTTCTTGTCTTTGGATATGGCACTCAGTGCTTGCTTGTCGGGTGAAGGGGTCACGGTGACGGATTTACTGTTGGTTTTGCAGGATCTACAACGGGGCTTCTTGTACTGCCCTAAGGATGCAAAGATTCAACACAGTGCTTGGACTTACTTCATGCACCAGCGTACACACACGCCTATCATCAATGACCTTATTGAGTGGCTGAGGGAAGAGACAGCAAAAGAGATCGAGTTGCTGAAATCACTCGCACAGCAATATCAGTGGTTTGGTGTAATAGAGCAAGACAAAGGCTTTGGTCGACTCTCTTAAATTAAGCTATGATTCCCCTTCCCTCACCCGATTGATATTTTTATGCCTTCTTTCTCTGTTTCAATGATCCCTGTTGGGGTTAGGTTCATGATTCTCTCCGCTTTTGGGTTCGCACTGATGTCTGCTTGTGTGAAATACATTAGCAACTACGGGATACCTGTCTTTGAAATCGTTGCAGCAAGGGCTTTGGTCTCTTTGATCATCAGCTACATCGACGTAAAACGAAAAGGCATTTCGATCTGGGGTAATAACAAACCACTCTTGTTCGTGCGTGGTGCTGTCGGTACTGCGGCGTTAATGTGTGTTTACTACGCTGTCACCACCTTGCCATTAGCAGAAGCAACCATTCTACAATACGTACATCCCGTGTTTACCGCGTTGCTTGGCGTGTTGTTCCTCAAAGAGCGCGTGCACAAGTCGACCATGATCTGCATAGCATTCTGCCTCGCGGGATTACTAGTGATGGTACAACCGAGCATGAACAGCGGCGTAAACAGCGAGTTACCCATGTTCAGCATTATGGTGGCGTTATTGGGCGCGTTTGGTAGCTCAATTGCTTATGTAATTGTGAGAAAGCTTAGCCAAACTGAAGATAGCTCGGTGATCATCTTCTATTTCCCGCTGGTTGCTCTTCCAATCTCAACAGCCCTGATCTGGAACGACTTTGTATGGCCGAGCTTATTCTTAACCGTTATGTTGGTTCTGGTCGGGATTTTCACTCAGATCGGTCAATACGGTTTAACCAAAGCGATGCAAACTCAAGCTGCCGGTAAAGCTTCGGCTTACTCATACGTTCAAATCGTATTCTCAGCGCTGTTAGGCGTGTGGATCTTCAATGAGATTCCATCAGTTTGGACTTACCTAGGTGGTGGTCTAATTGTCACGGGCGCACTCATTAACGTGTTTGGCAAACAGTTGTTAGTGCCATTCAAGGCTAAGTAACCAACTAAGCGACCAAGCAACCAAGCAACCAAGCAACCAAGCAACCAAGCAACCAACAGAGTAAAGATCAGTTAGCCAATCAGCTAATAGATATAAAAAGGGCATTGCGGAATATTCCACAATGCCCTTTTCTGTAAGTCTTCCTAGCACCCTTTCTTAGACGTTTTATTTCGAACAATCTCGCTCTAGCACACCAACTCGATTACGAGTTCTACTACGTGGCATTGCGCAGCTTGGGATCATCACTCAAGTACTCTACAAATTCGATTTCAAAGCCCGCAGGATCAACAAAGTAAACGTTTTTGCGATAAGGTTCTTCAGCCCCAGGTTTGGCAATAGGGAAACCCGCATCAATAAGGCGCTCAATCACGCTCTCGATATTGTTGGTTACATAAGCAAAATGCGCGAGACCGACAGAATGCCCAGCCAAATCTCTGTTTTCTCCTTCGCCGTGATCGCTCAACGCGATGTATTGATATTCATCACCAAAATGTAGCCAGTTACGTGGCTTGCCAGACCATTCGCCTTGCCCTTCATCACGCACATACCAGTGAGGGAAAGCTGCTTTATAGAAAGTCAGCATCTCTGGGATATCTTTAACCACTAAATTTACATGTTCAAGTTGGATCATTCTTCTCTCCTTAAAGTATTCTCTTAAGCAACGTTGCATATCCTAATACCTCAAGTTAAGTTGAGGTAAAGAACTAATTTACGTTTATTTTCGAGAACGTCTTTAGAGTCCAAATGGCTCTGCTTTGACTACATACAAACAGTAAGTTTAGACGACCTAATCCAATGTAACTCTCTTGCCTCGTATTATGTTCTTTGTACTTAATACCAGTCAAAGTAAGTAAGTGTTCTATCCAAACTACACCTCCCACAAAGTGAACCGATGAAATGGATGTTGTATACAGGCCTCCCCTCAGTGATCGCAATGCAGAACCAAACCGTAGTTAATTGAAATACAAGCACTTAGTTTTTTTTAGTCGACTGCGTAGCGGGAGTGATACATGGACAGCAGAATTACCATCAAAGAATTTCTCAGAGTGTTCGATTACCTTCGTTCAACGGGCGAACAGCTGGACAATAAATATCAATTAGGTGAGATGTTTGCTTGGCACGATTACGACGGTTACACCTGTTGGCTAAGCTACAGAGACGTTACGGTAACCCTGATGTTCCACGGTTCATTAAAAATCGAATACGACAAAACGTCGAATTATGAAGACTTCATCAACCATTGTCTGACTATGCTTGCTACAGAGCCTTCTCCGTAAGTACGAAAGGTCAACACGCCCTAATAACTAATGGAGAAAATCATGCACGAAACTGACTTTAAAACGCACTTACTGCCTAAACGAATCACTTCTTTGTGCCTAATACTCAGCCTTTCTTTTTTATGGTCTCAAGTATCTGTAGCAGGAATAGATATGATTGATTTTACACAAGCGAACGAACAGAAGAATTGGACAGCGACCAACGACAATGTGATGGGCGGCATCTCAACAGGCGGTCTTATTCATGATGGCGAGACGAGTCAATTTAAGGGCGAGCTATCGTTAGAGAACAATGGTGGCTTCAGTTCAATCAATCGCTCTGTTAAAACACTAAGTTCTGAAACGGACAGCGTAGAGTTGACGTTTGTGGGTGATGGTCGTACTTACCAATTAAGGTTCACAACGTGGATAGATGGAAACAGGACCAACTACAAGCACAACTTTGAGACAATTAAAGGTGAACAACTCAAGAAAATCTTCCGACTAAACGACTTTCAAGCGGTGTTTAGAGGTCGGCTACTCAACGGAGCTCCGGGACTTAAAGCTCAAGACATTAAACAGATCGGCTTTTTGATTGCAGACAAAAAGCCTCTGCCCTTCGAGCTAAACTTACTTCAGATTCAATTCAAAACCTCGCAAGAAACGGAGTAACGCTTTGTTGGAATAAGTTAAAGTCTGAATAAACCACAGACGAACAAAAGCCCCTGATATCTTACCGATTCGCGATAGATATCAGGGCTTTCTATTCAAGCGTTCAAAAGATCAATGCTTCAAACCGTCAAAGATCTAAATCATTAACTATTAATATTTAATGGCTGTTTTTCCAATCGACGTACTACTTTCAATACGTTGGTGCGCATCTTTCAGAGTCTCAACATTAAAGCCATTCAACGTCGTCGTTAGTGTCGATTTAATGCGGCCTGCATCAATCAAGTTCGCAGCTTGGAATAAGATGTCCTGTTGCTTCTGGATATCGTCTGTGTTGAACAGTGAACGGGTAAACATCAGCTCCCACACAAAACCTACAGACTTACCTTGAAGCGCCGACAGATCAATTCCACCATCGAACTCCACAATCGAACTGATCATGCCTTGTGGTGCAATCAGCTCCACCATCGATTCCCAGTGCCCTTTAGTATCCGCAACATTAAAAATGTAATCGACATGCTGGATGCCTTGCTCACGTACAGACTCAACCAAGTTACGGTGATTCACCACATGGTCTGCACCCATATCCCTTACCCACTGCTCGGTTTCAGGTCTTGAAGCCGTCGCAATGACAGTCAGGTTAGTCAGTTGGCTCGCCAATTGAATAGTGATTGAACCTACGCCACCAGCGCCACCAATAATCAGAATCGACTTTTGCTCTTCAGGACGAACACGCAAGCGGTCAAACAACGCTTCCCACGCAGTGAGTGTCGCTAGCGGCATCACAGCAGCAGCTTCATCAGAAAGGCTCTTTGGTGCTTTCGCCGCAATACGGTAATCAACGGCTTGGTATTCCGCGTTAGCTCCCATACGAGTGACGTCACCAGCGTAGTAAACACGGTCACCTAATTCAAAACCTTCAACGTCAGAACCTTTGCCAACAACTTCACCGACTGCGTCATAGCCCAGCACTTTAGGTTGTTCGAGTGTTTTATCCTTAGCATTACGAATACGAATTTTTGCGTCAGCAGGGTTGATAGAAGTCGCGCTCACTTTTACCAGCAAGTCATTATTTTTTAGTTCTGGCAGACTCGTTTCAAACTCAAATAAACTGTCTTGCTCTGTAATCGCAAATGACTGAGTAAATCCAATAGCTTTCATTTTTGATGGTACTGACATTGTGCTTTCTCCTTGAATTAGACGAGTTAATCTTAGTCAATTCTCACTCTAGATAAACCGTCTAACATTTGAATGATTTTCAAATATATTTTGATAATTAAGCGTATAAAGTTAGCTTAGAAGAGGTAAATAAGGGTTAACCCGCTTTGTGATTAGCAAAGATTTCAATACAATGTTTAGAACATTATCAAACACAGGTAGATAAGATGCTTCTTGAAGACTTACAGGTCATTTTAAAAGTGGCGGAGTTTCGCAGCATCACCGCAGCAGCCACCAACCTAGACATGCGTACTGCAACCGCGAGTGCCGCCGTCAAACGAGTTGAAGCCGCACTAGGCGCTGAACTGTTTGTAAGAACCACTCGCCATTTAAGGCTATCTTCAGCAGGCGAACGCTATTTACCTGAGTGTGAACAAGCCTTGAAAATATTGGAGCAAGCCAAGCTCAGCATGCGCGAAGAGCTTGGTATTATCGATGGAGAAATCCGCATTGCGCTTTCATCGGATCTAGGCCGCAACCTCATCACACCTTGGCTTGATGAATTTCTGCTTGAATACCCCAAGGCGACACTTCGCACCAGCATTAGCGACAGTAATATCGATTTTTACCGTGATTCTGTTGATATGGCGCTACGTTACGGCTCTCCGACTGACGCCAACATGTATGGTTTCAAGATCTGCGATGTGCCGAGAATATTGTGTGCGGCTCCTGAATATTTGGCTGAAATGGGAACACCAAAACACCCGAGTGACTTAACTCAGCATAATGGTTTGCTTTATCAGCTACATGATATGTTGCAAGACGAATGGGTGTTTAAGGATGGTAAGCAGGAGCACAAAGTGAAGCTGAAAGGGAATCGTGCATCGAACGATGCTGACCTTGTTAGACGTTGGTGTGTTGCCGGTAAAGGCGTGGCGATAAAGTCTTGTTTAGATATGTCGAAACATTTGCTTTCTGGCGAAGTGATTAAAGTTATGCCTGAATTTAAACCAACCCCAACCGAGTTGTGGTTAGTCTGCCCTAGTCGTCAATCCATCACACCAACGGTTCGCTTATTAAGAGATTTATTCCGCGAGAAAACCGCAGAGATCCTTTCTCAATTGGGAGACCAAGGTATTCTAGAAAATAAAGCATCATAGGATCTAATGCTGCTTAGAGATAAGACGCAGAGATACAAAAAAGGCGTTAGTGAACTTTGAAGCCACTAACGCCTTTCTTCATTTGAACATCACCCTGTATTAATGGATGTATCTACATTAATACTAATACTTAAATGCGAGTACTTAGTTTGACTCTTCTTCTACATCACAATCAGCACAGCACTGAAGAGCAATTTCATGTTCGAAGGTGATTGTATCTTGGCCTTCTTCTAGAAGTTCTGCAATTTCATCCGCGACTTCTTGCTCATCATCAGCTTCAATTCCGCTCGCTAACTCTTCTTCTGAATAACCGAAGAAATTCAGTAATAGATACTCGCGAGCTTCGTCTTTGGTACAAACCACATTTGCTGAAAGATCAGGCGTAACTTCACCTTCCGCAAGTGTCTTTGTCACTTGCTCTAGAGCAGTATCTTTCATCGCAGGCGTTAACCAACCAAGATCAGTACTTACTGTCGTTTTTTTACAGTCGAAGCAAGGCAGTTGGTGAAAGTAGTATTGAAAGGTAGTCATAGGTAATTTCTTCTTTAAGTGTTGTATAGCGAGATTATGCGCGTTTTATAGCAAAATACTATCTCAATCAACACCAAAAATTGATTCGCTCTGATTATTTTAACCAGATGCACAGCAAGCCATACTGACAACTTTAATCATCGGCTATTTGCTTAAATCGCCACACACATCGGCGTATTGGATATAGGGTCACGAAATACGCTCGCTTTGAGGTCAAAAACATCATTCAGCAATGTCTCGGTCATCACCTCATCGGGGGTGCCTTCAGCCACTAAACCACCTCTTTCTAAAACGATCAAATGATCGCAGTAACGACTCGCTTGGTTCAGATCATGGAGCACAACCACCACCGTTTTTCCCTTGTCATTCATCTGCTGCATCAAGTTCATTAATTCAACTTGGTGAGACATATCAAGATAAGTGGTCGGTTCATCCAACATCACGACATCTGTGTCTTGCGCTATTATCATCGCTATCCATGCTCTTTGACGCTGCCCACCCGACAGTGACTCAATCGGTTTATCAGCAAACTCAAGTACGCCGGTATCACGCATTGCTTGTTCGACAATAGCTTGGTCTTCTTGCCCTAACCTTCCCCAATGGGACACATAAGGAGAACGGCCATATTCAACCAGTTTTCTGACCGAAATGCCTTCAGGGCTGACCAATATTTGCGGCAGAAGCGACAACGAACGCGCGAGCACTTTATCGCCATAGCTCGACAACGGTTTGTCTTCAAATAACACCTCTCCTGTCACCGGCTTATTGATCCTGACTAACGTCTTTAACAAGGTAGATTTACCACATCCATTGGGTCCAATTAAGGCTGTGATTTTTCCCTTTGGGATGGACACCGAAAGGTTCGGTATGATCGTTTGTTTGCCGTACGCGACGGAAAGATTCTGCGTTTTTAGCATGGTTACCAACCTCGATAGCGATAGAGAAGAAAGATGAAATAAGGCGCGCCAATGACAGAAGTAAGTACCCCTGCAGGCAATTCAATCGGTGGTTGTAGACCTCTTGCCAAGCCGTCGGCACAAGTAACCAAAATCGCGCCCACCAGAGCAGACGCCGGGATTAACAACTTATGATTATGCCCAAACAACAAGCGCGCTAAGTGAGGTGCTAATAAACCCACAAAACTGATCGTTCCAGCCACTGAAACGCTGACGCTGGCAAGCAACACAGCGGCCAATAGCGCAAGAGCTTGTATCTGTTTTGGCTTAGTACCCAATGTGGTGGCACTTTCCTCACCAAGCCCCATCACATCCAATCGCCAAGCAAGCCAAAATGCCATTGGCAACAACAAGAGCAATGCTCCCCAAATAAAGGGAACTTGCTGCCAATTTCGCCCCCAAAGGCTGCCAGTTAGCCATACCATCGCAGTGTTGATCTCGATGGGGTTAGTGACAAGCAAGAAGTCGATACAACTCGCCAGAAACGCACTCATTGCAATACCAATCAAGGCCAACTTGGCGGGTGTTGGCCTTGACCACCATGCCAATAGCGCAATCAGCCCAGCAGCCAATACCCCACCGAACATCGCCACCACAGGCAGTACGCTAACTGCCGCATTAGGGAACCACACTAAACTCGCAGTCGCAGCAAGCCCTGCCCCGGCGCTAATGCCCATAAGATCAGGCGATGCTAACGGGTTACGTATCACACCTTGCACTAATACGCCGGATAGCCCCAACCCTGCGCCCACGCTTATCGCGAGTAACATACGTGGTAGCCGATACTGATGGATAACAAAGTCGTCACTGGAAAAGGCGACCAAATGTTCGATGACTTGAGGAATAGAAAGTGACGCAGCACCGACAAACAAGCCCGCAGATGCCACTAATATGAGAATCCCTGATAACAAAACTATCTTAGTGTGATGGTGCATTAAGATCTCCTCGTCGCAATCAAAATAAAACAAGGTGTCCCAAGTAGGGCTGTAATAACACCAACGGGCGTTTCAGTCGGGAAAGCAATCGATCGTGACAACGCATCTGACCAAGACACTAATGCTGCACCTGCCATTGCGGAGATAGGAATCAGTAGATGGTAATTGTGCCCAACCATGGGCCGAACCAAATGAGGAACCAACAATCCTACAAAGCCAATGGGACCAGCGATAGCGACACTGGCACCCGCAAGCAACACGATAGCCAATCCACTCATGAGGCGAGTAAGCCGGATATTACTGCCCAACCCCACAGCCACTTCTTCACCAAGCGCCAATAAGTTGAGGTTACGAGCAAGGCTAACAGCCAACACCAAACCAATCACTGCTGGCGGCCAAAGCTGTTGCCACTGTCCCTCATCCACGCTAGACAATGAACCGGTAAGCCAATGCAGCACGCTATAAGCCATATCATCAGCTAGAATCAACGCTGCTCGAGTTAACCCAATCAATAAAGCAGTAATGGCGATACCCGCTAAAACCAAACGTAACGGATGAGAACGTTCGGAGAAGAAGCCACCGAGGAGCATCACAGCACCACCGCCTAGCAATGCACCAAGAACAGCATTAAGGATCGGGTTTAAATCACTCACCACAGGTATGCCTATCGCAGCTAAAGCCATAAAACAGGCTGCGCCAGCGTTAATACCTAAAATTGATGGAGACGCAAGTGGGTTACGTGTTAATCCCTGCATCAACAGTCCGGCGACGGCTAAGCTTGCACCAATCAATAACCCAGCGTGAGCCCTTGGAGCTCTAAGTGTCGCCAATATTTGATGAGTCATATTGCTCTCATCAAACGCAAACCAATAGTGAACTAAGTCACTCAATGTTAGGGAGAAATTCGACCAACCTAGCATCGAGGCCACGTAACCAGACATCGCCAAACACGACACTAAAGCCGTAAATAACGTGACTCGCCACGACACTAATACCGTAAGCCACGACACTATAAGCGAACGTCGCTTACCTCTAGAGAGCAACATCGAACTCATGAACGATCCAAGATCTGCTCTAGATTTTTCGCCATTTGTTCCGCGGCCAACATGCCTCGATTCAATGACCATAGTGCTGGTGACACTTCTACCACTTGTTGATTCTTCGCGGATGTTAAGACATTAAACAGTGGGTTTTTCTGCCAATCATCAACGATATTTGGATCTGAGTAAGCACCAAGGAGCAACCAACCTGGATTCGTTTTCAACAACAACTCAAAGCTGGTTGGTAAGTACGCCTTGTCTGTCGGCTCCACTATTGGGCTAGCAATACCTAATGTGGTGAGTACACCTCCGGCATAAGAAGCAGGGCTATGTAGCCACATTCCTTTTTCCGACACGACAGCAAATTGGACAGTTTGTTTAAGCGAGAAATGACTTTTAAATTCCACCATGGCTTGTTGATGTTGGTGAATTCTTTGTTCCATTGCCGATTGCTTATCGAGGGCGATACCAACCTTAAGCGCAGATTCCAAGTTCTCTTGATAAGTCTCTCCACGGCTTTTGAGCAGCAGAGTTGGTGCGATTCGCTGTAGATCTTGATAAACCGTACGATGACGCTCTGCATCGGCAATGATCAGGTCGGGCTTTAATACCGCAATGGCTTCTAGACTAGGCTGCGAACGCATCCCAACCGATTCCCATGGTTGCACTAATTCACGCACCGCCGGAATCACTCGCGAAGTATCATTGTCATCGGCAACACCAACCGGAGACACGCCTACCGCAGCTAACGCATCGACAAATGAGAACTCCAACACCACAACGCGTTGCGGGGTAGTCGCTATCTCAAACTGACCTTGCTCATCTTGAATGATCCTCGTTTTTGCTGAACTGGAGAATGAGAACAAGCTTAAAGCCAACAAAGCTAAGGTTATCGCTATCCTGCTGAATAAAAAATGCCTTTTGAATGACAGCAGTCCGTTCGGCAGCAGCCATTGATTCGAAAATAAAAGTCGAGAACTGTTTTCCATATTTACTTTTCCTTAAACACTAGAACCGTGAAAGTCGCCAATAATATTGGCGACTTATATTCGTTATTATTTTTAATCAATTACCGATTAGAACTGATAGTTCAGATCCAAAGTGTATGAACGCCCTGGCGCTGGATAGCGGCCAACCGGACTGGTATCAATACCGCGGAAGTAGTAGTCCTCAGCAAACAAATTGTTCACTGCAACATTCATGCGTAACTTACTGTTTTCATCTTTATACAAGTCTGAGCCTAGGTTTAAGTTCCATACCATGTAAGCAGGTACTTTGCCTTTCGCACCCGATGCATCTTCAGCACTGGTATTGGCATTGTCAGAATAAGACTCACTGAAATAGTAACCAGATAAGGTCGTATCTACCTTGCTAAAGGCGTAAGTCGCATCCCAGCTAAGTTGATGCTCCGATGTGTAAGGAAGTTGCTTACCTTTGTTTGCACCTTCTGCCTCTATCGTCGCATCCAAATAGTTATAACCCGCGCCTAAACTCAGAGCTTGCATAGCCTGCGGAACATAACGACCTGAAAGCTCAATACCTTGATGAAGCGTTTTACCAATATTGTCAAAGGTCTGCGTTCCGCTTTGCCATTGGAGTTGGTCTTCAAAATCAATGCGGTAGAGCGCGACATTAAAGCTAGTTGAATCTTGATTGTAACGAGCACCCAACTCGTAGTTCCATGCTAGCTCACTGCCCTCTTCACCCTTGCCTCGGATGTAAGCGACTTGTGGTGCGCGCAAAGATTTCTGCGCATTGGTGTACCCAACCCATTGCTCAGTTAAATGGTATGCCACGGTTAAGCCCGGCAACCACTCCGTCACTTTGTTGTCTGTTCTCTGAGCTTTACCCTTATCATTAAAGGTCATATCAATCGATTCGTAACGAATACCTGGAGTAACCTTTAGCACGTCGTTAAACAGGCCAACTTCATTGCTGATGTAACCTGCGAATGCATCGGTATTCAAGTTCCAATCACGTGGCACTTTTGTTACTCCGCCAGCAATTGGCGTTTGCGTTAGCTTGTAATCGATATCTTCATTTACATAGCGAGCACCTACAATCAAGTTTTGCGTCACCGTATTACCGTCAAAGTACATCGCTAACTTAGGTTCCACACCATAAACCGCGAATTCACGTGGTGAGGTACGAATATCTGTTGATGGTAGTGCTGGATCCGCCCAATGACCACCTGCGCTATTAAAGCCCCATTGGAAGAAACGCTCAGAGTGGTGACCGAATGTCAGAACCTCTAACTCTGCGCCATCTGCAATATTCAAATCATGCAAATACTTCAGGCTCCAACGTGTTGATGTACCTTTGTATTCGTCATATGGTCGCTTCGATTGAGTACGATCTTGCTGGTAATCTTTTGGCGACAAAGCGCCCGGCATTTGGGTATCTGCATCGTAACGCTGAACGAATGCTTGTAGCTCCTGGGTATCGCTGAGTAACCATTGCAACTTCGCTTGGAAGTTTTTTACATCTGTATCTGAATGATCGCGGAAACTTTCACCTTTTAGGAAGTTACCTTCCACTTGAAGTGCCAGCGTATCGGTTAACCAACCACCCGTGCGTAGGTAAAAGTCATTAAGCGGTGTATTACCATCTTCAAATACCGTAAAGCGATTACTGATTTCCGTTTGCCATTGGTGTGGAATAGGCTTAGTCACCAAGTTGATCACACCACCCACGTTGTTTGGCCCATACTGCACAGCCGCACCACCACGTACGATATCAATTCGGTCAAGCATCGATAGCGTTGCTGGGAAAATAGATTGTCCGGTATGACCATAAGGCGCAAGAGTCAGTGGTACACCATCCATTAGAAATTGAGCATGACCACTGCGGCTCGCTTTCAAGCCGCGCACCGAGATGTTAGGCAATACACCCGTGCCCGTTTCGTCTTGAACCTTAATGCCCGGTACACTTTGAAATGCTGAATCAATAGAGAGTGCGCCAGTCTTTTTAATTTGTTCGTTAGTTAGAACGGTACGCGCTCCCGGATACTCTTTCACATCTTCTAATTCTGAATTACCGATCAAGCTGCCCGTCACGACAACCGTTTCCATGGTCGTCGTTTGCGGATCAGACGCAGCGAATGCACTCATGGAAGTCACTGAAGCGATGGCTGTTGCAAGTACGGTCAAGCGCAGTTTATGTTGCGCGTGGGGTTTACCATCCAAATTCTGGTAAGGCATGAAAATCTCCTAAGTAGGCAAATTAGGGTCAAAGGCTGTGCTTTTAAGTTATACCAACGCTTTGACCCATGGGGCTAAACGACCTCAAAATGAGGCCAACTGTTCACTCACTCGTAGCGAACAAATCAATAGTTTTTTCAGTTGAAATAGCTTTTAGTCACGTACTAGCTCTTAGAAACGTAATAACGCTTAAAAATTAACGACTCTTAGAGCTGAACTCGCTTTTAGAACTGATAGCCGTAGCTGAGCATGAATTCAGCTGGCGCTCCGTAACCAATCTGGTTAGTACCCGACTTACCACTGGTTGCCCCAAGAATGTATTTCTCGCCAAGTACGTTATAAGCGTTCGCTTGAACTTTGTGACGACCCGTGGTGTACGCTGCCATCAAATCAACAGTGGTGTAATCACCTAATGCGACGGCTTCATTGTTACCTGCGTAGCGGTCCCCTACGTATTTCACACCACCGCCCAAACGCCAGTTTTCGTATAATTGGTAAGTACTCCAGAGTGAGAACAGATGATCGGATACATCATTCGGCTTTTTACCTGTATCTTTATCTTCTGCATCTAAGTAGCTATAACCAACTGAAATATCCCACAACTCTGTAATCTGACCGCGAGCTTCCAGTTCAATACCTTGGTGACGTGCTTCAATCTTATTGATAACGTCGCCATTAATATTGGTTTGTGGTTGTTCTTGATCAATTTGGAAAATAGCGGCATTGAGCATCAAAGCGTTATCGAGTAAGTAAGCTTTCGCACCCACTTCTTTTAGATCGGTATGGAAGAATTCAGCCAGTTTAGGGTTGATATAAATACCGGAGTAAGGCAATTGCCACGAACGAGCTAAGCTTGCGTATACCGACATATCGTTGTTGATACGATAGACCAAGCCACCACGGTAGCTCACTTTGTTATCATCTAGCTTCTCTTGGGCTTTCCCGGCTTTTTGCTGCTCAAGTTCCATAGAGTCATAGCGCACGTTACCTATCACCGATAGATCACCCAAGGTGTAAACGTCTTGAAGGTAAATACCCGTCGTCGTCGTTGTGTTATCACGGAAAGGTTTGAAACCCGGATCAGGTGTTGGGCCTGCTACAGGGTTGTAGATATCTTTTGGAGGTAAGGTTTCATCGCTTGCGAGCGTTAAGTCGATATTGATCTGATTATAATCCGCACCGATTATCATTTGGTTCGAATCCGTTTCCCAAACTAGCTCAGATTGAAGAGTCGTCGTGGTACGAGGGTCATAACCGAAATTGTTCACGGTTTGAGAGACTTTATCTCCCGTCACAGTGCCTTGACGCGTGCCCTTTTGCTCAAGTTCAATATGATTGTATGCCGCTCGGTTTGTCCATACCCACTCGCTATTCAAGCGCCACTCATAATTAATGCCAACACGCAGGCTATCGGACTCTTGATAATCGTTAGTGCCACCGTAGAAAGAACTCTCAGAGACATCGACAGGTTTGCCATTTTTGGATGGAACACCACGATATGGCACCAGCTCTTGGTGTGCATATTCGACATCTAAGTCAACGGTATGCCCTTCAGCTGGCAGCACTCGAATGGTTGGTGCAATAAAGAAATCATTAGAATCGACATGGTTTACATACGAATCAGCCTGTCGGTGTTCCAGGTTAATACGTCCATTGACCTTATCTGAAAACGCCATTGAGCTATCCACCTGCCCTACAAATTGGCTGTTACTGCCAACACTGCCGTTTACATTGGTAAAATTGTCGCCATTCGCTCGTTTGGTAACTAAGTTAATGATGCCGCCAGCAGAGCCCCTACCATACAGAGCACCTGCAGGGCCTTTTACCACTTCAACACGCTCAATATTGGATAGGCTTCGATACGACTGTAAAGTTCCATCATCACGCATGCCATCACGATACATGTCATTCAGTGCATCAAAGCCACGAATTACAAATTGGTCTCGACTACCTTCACCTAAAGTATTATTAACACCAGCAACACCATCAAGAGCATCCACTAAACGGACCGCACCACGGTCTTCCATCTCTGTTTTAGTGACCACTGAAACGGCTTGTGGGACATCGAGCCATTCGACATCCGTTTTGGTACCCGATTGCGGCATGTGCTCCGCGTAGCCTTCGTACTGATGACCAATAACTTGCACGGTTTCATCCACCGTTACTTCTTCTGAAGCCATTGCATTCGACACGGTAGCCACTGTGGTTAATACACCTCCAATTGCCAAAGCGAGGGGGGTGAAAGCCAATCTAACGTTCATATTCTAATTCCGGTTTAGTTTATAAATCACAACGGACGCGAATAAGAACAAATATCATTTATATTTGCAATATATATTTTACCGCCTACCCCTCCAGCACGATATGCAACATTGCTATTTACAAAACAATCAATAAAAACAAAATCATAAAAAGAACAAGCCTCTTAAGACATTGGATAATGTCGTATAAAAGTAGGTAAAAACGAGGTTCGACGGTTGGGAATACTCAGAAAAAAGACTTTTCGATAGGGAGAAAGACAGCAAATAAATAAAGGTTTGAGCCAGGTAACGGATGGGATTAATACCCTTTAGCACGGCGTGTCTATTAACTGGTCATACCTCAAAATAATGTTCAATAATTCAAGACAACAACGGAAATGTAACTGGAGTTGATTGTATCTACAAAGAACCAAGCTCAGTAGCCTATGTTGACTAACAAGTATGACTAGCAAAGAAACAATTCCATATTCTCATAATTTTGCGTTCTCGCAGAAACGGTAATTAAATTAACGAAGGTCTACCTGAATAGAGATGATGATTAGCGTGTAGTTTCATGTAAGGGACCCCGAACAAGAAATAAAAAAGCGAGCCACCAGGGCTCGCTTTCAAATCGTCTATATTTACTTAAATTACAGAAGCTCTACCGACTGTTGAGCAATTACGAACTCTTCGTTGGTTGGAATAACCATTGCTACTGCGTCTAACATCTCTGATTTAGCGATGATACCTTCTGCGCCAAAGCGAGCGGCTTCATTCCCTGCTACGTCTTCAACAAAACCAAGAATCTTAAGGTTGCTTAGGATCTCACGACGAATTGGTAGAGAGTTCTCACCGATACCACCAGTGAAGATGATGCCGTCTAAAGAGTCTAGCGTTGCAAGGTAAGAAGCAACGTATTTAGCAACGCGGTAAGTAAACACCTCGAAAGCAAGCTTAGCGCCTTCGTGGCCCTCTTCCATCGCTTCTAGGATGCCACGAGCATCGCTCGTAAGACCAGACACGCCAAGGAAGCCAGACTCCTTGTTTAGAGAATTAAAGACTTGCTCTTGTGACCAACCTTTTTTAAGTAGGTATTCGATGATACCTGGATCTAAATCACCACAACGTGTGCCCATCATAAGGCCAGAAAGCGGTGTGAAGCCCATTGACGTATCAACACTGTTACCGTCTTTGATAGCACATACAGATGCACCGTTACCTAGGTGAACAGAGATGAAGCTAGCTTGTTCAACTGACTTGTTGACCATTTTCGCAGCTTCACGGCTAACGAAGTAGTGGCTCGTACCGTGGAAACCGTAACGACGAACACCGAAGTCTGTGTATAGTTCTTTTGCGATTGCACCAGTAAATGCGCGTTGTGGCATTGTTTGGTGGAAAGCCGTATCAAATACAGCAAATTGAGGTAAAGAAGGGAAAGCTTCAATCGCAGCGCGGATGCCGATAGCACCTGCAGGGTTATGAAGTGGAGCTAGGTCAGATAGGCTCTCAATCTCACTCGTTACTTCTTCAGTAATTCGAACCGTTTGAGTGAACTTCTCGCCACCGTGAACGATACGGTGACCAATAGCCACTATATCAGCAGTGAAGCCTAGATCTTCCATCAACCCAACCAGTTTGCCAATGGCAATTTTGTGGTGGTTATCTTCACCTTGAATGGCAATTTCAGTTTTCTGACCTTGATACTTCCAGCTCATACGAGCATCTTCAAGACCAAAACACTCCCCTAAGCCACTCAATACGGCTTCACCAGAAACAGAATCAATAACAGCAAATTTTAGGGATGAACTACCCGAGTTAATAACCAGAACAAACGAATTAGACATTGGATATGGATCCTGTTTCAGTACGAATTGGATGAAGTGTTTACTTCAATTTTAGTTAAGCCCATTATTCAATAATTTTTGAATCTTTCAACTTTTGTTTTGCAAAAAGCACCAAATGAACACGATTAAGTTGATCTGAGTCATTAGTTTATTTATTTCGAGAGCGAAATTAAAAAATAGTTGAATATGACAGTTGGTTAATAAACGAAGTAAAGGACTGCTCACACTAGGGCGTGTTGACCTTTCGAGATTAAATTTTGTTCGAGATAAAAGCGTTTTAATCGCGGCGAGGGGGAAGTAGCCTA
>NZ_JBGONI010000041.1:0-36948 GCF_041439035.1 Vibrio sp. 1F263
GGTTAGAACTAAATTACTTTCTGCAAATGCTTGGCAAGCAAAAATCCAACCTTGTAACTGCTCTTTCTCTGTGAGCATGGGTTCAAGGTGGTAACTCACTTTGCCTTCTAATTTTTTGCACATACACATAGCGCATGCACCAACTTGGCAGCGGTTTGGAAAATTGATATTGCTGTTGAGCGCAGCATCCAAAACCGTTTGCCCTTTTTCTACGGTAAAACTGATATTTTCTGGGTATAAGATTACTTGGAAGCTCATGAGATTCCTAGTTGTTCCCAAATGCTATCAATCTTTTTAACGACGTCTGGGTTCTTAGTGATTGGAACACCCCACTCACGCAGGCATTCACCTTCAAACTTGTTCGTCGCATCTAGACCCATTTTTGAGTGTCCAGTTTGGTTTTTCAGGAAGAACGTATCTCTTGCCGGATCCATTCTTGTGGTCACCGCCCAGATAATGTCATTCCAGTCACTGACGTTAACGTCACTATCACATACGATGACAAACTTGTTCTCATCAAACTGAGACCAAACCGCTTCAATGATTTTCTTACCGTTACCTGCAGCTTGCTTATCGATAGACACAACGACCATGCACGCATTGTCATTCTGCAAATGAATATCAATAATTTCAGGGAAAGTTTCGGCTAGCTCAGCTAGGCAACCTTCAATATGCTGACTGTCTATAGGTAAAGGTTTAGCATTAGGCGATAGTGCCAGCTCCGCATCCCACTTCTTAGTAATGTCTAAACCCATTTTTGAGCCTAAACCTACCACTGGCGATGCGAAGTCTAGTGAATCGATAGGTGTGTTCTCTATCATCAGGCTATCACGAGACGGATCCATATGTTCACACATAGCAGCGGTCACTTGAGACCAATCACGTGCGTTAACATCCTCATCGCATACCAAAACAAATTTGGTGTACATGAATTGGCGTAGGAAAGACCATACACCCATCATCACTCGCTTAGCGTGACCTGGGTATTGCTTCTTCATGGTCACTACTGCCATTCGGTAAGAACAACCTTCAGGTGGCAAGTAGAAGTCTTCTATCTCTGGGAATTGCTTTTGAAGAATAGGAACAAACACTTCATTTAACGCAACACCTAATACTGCAGGCTCATCAGGTGGACGGCCAGTATAGGTACTGTGATAGATCGGATTCTCGCGCATGGTTACATGAGTAATAGTAAACACATGATGCTTTTCTTTCTCGTTGTAGTAACCAGTATGGTCTCCGTATGGTCCTTCGTCTGCGAACTCATTCGGGTCGATATAACCTTCCATTACGATTTCAGCACTCGCTGGCACTTCTAGGTCGTTACTGATTGATTTAACGACCTCAGTTTTACTGCCACGTAACAAGCCGGCAAACGCGTATTCCGATAAGGTATCTGGAACTGGCGTAACGGCACCAAGAATGGTGGCAGGATCGGCACCAAACGCTACCGATACAGGGAATGGCTTGCCTGGGTTGGTTTCCATCCAATCACGTAGATCAAGCGCTCCACCACGGTGGGCCAACCAACGCATGATGATTTTATTCTTGCCGATCTTCTGTTGACGATAGATACCTAAGTTTTGGCGTTTCTTGTTTGGACCACGAGTAACCGTTAAACCCCACGTTAGCAACGGCGCGACATCGTCCGCCCAACAGCTCATCACCGGAATTTTATCTAGGTCGACGTCATCACCCTGCCATACGATTTGTTGACAGGCCGCCTTACGAAGACGCTTAGCTGGCATATTTAAGACCTGCTTAAACACAGGCAGCTTATCGATAGCGTCTTTAAAGCCTTTTGGTGGCTCGGGTTCTTTTAAGTAAGCAAGCAACTTACCTACTTCGCGTAACTCTTTGACCTCTTGACGCCCCATACCAATGGCTACCCGATCAGGTGTACCGAATAGATTGGTCAAAACAGGCATGTCATAGCCTACGGGATTTTCAAATAAAAGAGCCGGGCCACCAGCACGTAGAGTACGGTCGCTAATCTCGGTCATTTCATAGTCTGGGTCGACAGGGTGAGAAATGCGTTTCAACTGACCAATGCTTTCAAGATGGTCGACAAAATCACGTAAATCTTTAAAACTCATAGGGCTTCTACATGCTGATTATTCTGCGCTCAGTATATCAAAAAGGGTGACGCTGAGATCCCCCTTTTTAGTGTGGTTATTGAGAGGCAAAATCCACTTTACGGTAATGCTTGCTCGATCAAAGAGCTCTTCACCTGAGGGTTATCATTCACAAGATCTTGCAACCAGAGCGTGTGACCTTGTTTGGCTAATTCACGGGCGACTAATGGCGCTTCATCGGCAATCGCCATCCTAGAGACAAGGAACTGCTTCACCTCTTCTGATAGCGGGTTCACCTTGGTAAGCAAAGTAATCGCTTCATCTTTCAAACGAGGATTCTTAGTCGCTGCCATTACCTGTTCCAACGCGAACGTTTGTTTAGTTTTAGCAAGTCGCTCTAACTCTGCTTGGCTATGATAATCGGCCTTCATTCGCCATAGAATCTTATAGACCTCAGGGTCTTCGCTCACTTGCGCTAATCGAACTACCACCTCGGTAGAAGGTAACCAGCTAACAATAGAAGATGCGGTGAGTTGCTTAGTCAGATAGTCAACCGCTTCAGGAGACAAACTGTCTAGCTCTCGAATTAATAGTGCTTCTCGCGTTTGAACTTGATGCTCAGGCCCTGACAACCACTCATTAAGGTTAAGTTCCCGCTTTTCTGCATCCAGTACAAACACCAGTGTCTTCTGGTCTTGGTGCCATTGCTTGATCAGTCGATTAGCAATCGAAGGGTAATTAAAAGCAGGTACCGTAAACTCGTAGCCATCCCCACGCTCTAATACTTGGTAGGTCGGCGTGATAGCGAGTTGCTGTTCTATGAAAATAGACATCTTAGGGGTGAGAACGATCTCTTGCTGTTCGATCTTCTTCAAGAGCCGGTAACGAGCCACCTCTTGCTGGGGAAATGTCAGACGCTCAAGCGAAAAGCGTAGCGAATTGACTTCGTCACGCACGACAAGCTCGAGTAATTCAGCAGTTTTCAGTTTTACTTGATCATTCTCAAGCCAAGACTCTACTGTAAGTGGAGACATCTCGGTGGCATAACTCATACCAACCGGTGAAAGTAACAGTGAAGTAGACAGGAGTAATGATGACAACAGTCCATGTTGCATTTTAACTTCCTCGTAACACTTTTGCCCATTCTGCAAGCTGTCGCTACAAAATGCAAATAAAAAGCGCCACCCGAAGGCAGCGCTTTTTAATAACTATAAGCTAATCAATACTACTGACGACGCATAGCGTCAAAGAACTCATCGTTCGTTTTAGTCATTGCTAGCTTGTCGATAAGGAATTCCATCGCATCGATTTCGCCCATTGGGTGAACAATCTTACGCAGAATCCACATCTTCTGTAGTTCATCGTTCTTGGTAAGAAGCTCTTCACGACGAGTACCAGATCGGTTGAAATCAATCGCTGGGAATACGCGTTTTTCAGCAATCTTACGGTTAAGGTGCAGTTCCATGTTACCTGTACCTTTGAATTCTTCGTAGATAACTTCATCCATCTTAGAACCAGTATCAACCAGTGCTGTTGCGATGATAGTTAAGCTACCGCCTTCTTCTACGTTACGTGCCGCACCGAAGAAACGCTTTGGACGATGTAGAGCATTCGCATCAACACCACCAGTAAGAACTTTACCTGATGAAGGAATCACAGTGTTGTAAGCACGAGCTAGACGAGTAATTGAATCCAGTAGGATAACCACGTCTTTCTTGTGTTCAACAAGACGCTTCGCCTTCTCGATTACCATTTCTGCTACTTGTACGTGGCGAGATGCTGGTTCATCAAACGTCGATGCGATTACTTCGCCTTTAACTAGGCGCTGCATTTCTGTTACTTCTTCTGGACGCTCATCGATAAGTAGAACCATTAGTTCACACTCAGGATGGTTACGGGCAATGCTTTGAGCAATATTTTGCAGAAGCATTGTCTTACCCGCTTTTGGCGGAGCAACAATCAGACCACGCTGACCTTTACCGATTGGAGAAGCAAGGTCAAGAATACGAGCTGTGATATCTTCAGTTGCACCATTACCCGCTTCCATCACCATACGTTCGTTGGCGTGAAGAGGAGTAAGGTTTTCGAAAAGAATCTTGTTACGAGCGTTATCTGGTTTATCGTAGTTAACCGTATTTACTTTAAGCAGAGCAAAGTAACGTTCGCCATCTTTAGGTGGACGGATTTTACCGCCAATAGAGTCACCTGTACGAAGGTTAAAACGACGAATCTGGCTCGGTGATACATAAATATCATCAGGACCAGCAAGGTATGAGCTGTCTGCGCTACGTAGGAAGCCAAAACCGTCTTGAAGAATTTCTAGAACACCATCACCAAAGATGTCCTCACCACTTTTTGCGTGTGCTTTAAGGATGGAGAAGATAATGTCTTGTTTTCTTAAGCGAGCTTGATTTTCAAGACCTAGGCTTTCGCTAAGTTTAACAAGTTCAGACACAGGTCTGTTCTTCAGTTCAGTAAGATTCATAGTGGTGGAAGTTTGTTTAGTCAAAATAGGGTCTGTTTTCTTAAGTTAAGAAGGATTTGGTCACAGGCTCGACCAAGAAGAGAATTTGTTCAATTAACGTGCGATAAATTAGCACTAAAACTAAGACTAGTCCATAGCTTAGAAAAAACAAAACCGCGCATTTGTTAACTGCGCGGTTTCTTTTCAAATACTCACCTGATTATAGGTTAGCGTCTAGGAACTCTTTAAGTTGAGTTTTAGACAATGCACCAACTTTAGTTGCTGCTACGCCACCGTCTTTGAAAAGAAGTAGCGTTGGAATGCCGCGAATACCGAATTTTGGTGGAGTACCAGCATTTTGGTCGATATTTAATTTACCGATTGTGAGCTGACCTTCGTACTCGTTTGCGATTTCATCAAGAATCGGCGCAATCATTTTACATGGACCACACCATTCTGCCCAAAAATCAACAAGAACAGGGCCTGCAGCGTTGATTACATCGTTATCAAAACCGTCATCAGTTAGCTGCAAAATCTTATCACTCATCTTCCACTCCAATGTATTTTTTAGAACTGGTTGGATGATAACCAGTAAATAGATGCCCTATTGGAATGTATTTACTTTCGTATTGCAAGCTTAAGCTGATATTCTATAGCAATGAAAAAGACGCATATCACAGAGCAAAAGTTCGCCGACTTGGATTTACTTCCGCAAGTCATTGAAGGATTGGAGAAAAAAGGGTTCGACTATTGTACCCCTATCCAAGCCTTGGCGCTCCCGGTACTGCTCACCGGCCAAGACATTGCAGGCCAGGCCCAAACGGGTACTGGTAAAACGCTTGCGTTTCTTACTGCTACTTTTAATCACCTGCTAAAAACACCTGAGCATGAAGGCCGTAAGCCTAACCAGCCACGTGCGATTATTATGGCACCAACGCGTGAACTCGCGATTCAGATCTACAACGATGCTGACTCTCTGGTTGCAAGCACAGGTATCAAGGCAGCATTAGCTTACGGTGGCGAGAGCTACGACAAGCAGCTAGGTAAGATCGAAGAAGGCGCAGATATCTTAATTGGTACGACTGGTCGCATCATCGATTTCTACAAACAAAAGGTATTTAACCTTAACCACATTCAAGCCGTTGTTCTTGACGAAGCTGATCGCATGTTCGATCTTGGTTTCATCAAAGACATCCGCTTCTTGTTCCGTCGTATGCCAGAACCTAAAGATCGCCTGAACATGCTGTTCTCTGCGACACTGTCTTACCGCGTACAAGAACTTGCATTCGAACACATGCACAACCCAGAGCATGTTGTTGTTGAACCTGAACGTAAGACTGGTCACCGTATTCAAGAAGAGCTTTTCTACCCTTCTAACGAACACAAAATGGCTCTTCTACAAACGTTAATCGAAGAAGAGTGGCCAGATCGCGCAATCATCTTCGCTAACACTAAGCACAAATGTGAATCAGTTTGGGGCCACTTGGCTGCCGATGGTCACCGTGTTGGTTTGCTAACGGGTGATGTTCCTCAGAAGAAACGTGAAAAAATTCTTGAGCAATTCACTAAAGGTGATGTTGACCTGCTTGTCGCAACGGATGTTGCAGCACGTGGCCTACACATCCCTCAAGTAACACACGTATTCAATTTTGACCTACCTGACGATTGTGAAGATTACGTTCACCGTATCGGCCGTACAGGTCGTGCTGGTGAAAGCGGTCACTCGATCAGCTTTGCTTGTGAAGATTACGCAATCAACTTGCCACCAATCGAAGAATACATTGAGCACGCTATCCCAATGTCTGACTACGATGCTTCTGCACTACTGGAAGATCTGCCAGCACCGATGCGCTTACGTACACGTAACCCGCAACAACGCCGCTCAAACAACAATGGCCCACGCAACGGTAACCGTAAACCAAACCAGAATCGTCGCCCACGCCAACCGCGTCATAACAAGGAAGCTTAGTCGCTTATGAGTCAAACAGTGTCACCACCGCTTTATGCTGCAATCGACCTCGGGTCGAACAGTTTTCATATGCTCGTTGTGCGTCATATCGATGGCAGCGTACAAACCATGGCTAAAATTAAGCGCAAAGTTCGTTTAGCTGCAGGCTTAGATGAAAATAATGCGCTTAGTACTGAAGCCATGCAGCGCGGTTGGGACTGTTTGAGTCTCTTTGCAGAGCGACTGCAAGATATTCCGAAAGAAAATATCCGCATTGTTGGTACAGCGACACTACGTACCGCTATCAATGTGGATATATTTCTCGAGAAAGCGAACCAGATCCTTGGTTACGACATCAATGTTATCTCTGGTGAAGAAGAAGCTGCGACTATCTATAAAGGCGTAGCACACACTTCTGGTGGCAGCGGCCGCCGACTAGTGGTTGATATTGGTGGTGCAAGTACCGAGATGATCATCGGTGAAGGTTTCTCAGCCAAAGCCTTAACCAGCCTAAAGATGGGTTGTGTTACTTGGCTTGAACGCCACTTTAAAGATCGCCAATTAACCGCAACCAACTTCAACAATGCCATTGAAGCGGCTAAGTCTACGTTGGCTCCTATCCTAGATAGCTACACTGATATCGGATGGGATGTGTGTGTTGGTGCCAGTGGTACCGTTCAAGCACTGCAAGAAATCATGTTGGCGCAAGGCATGGATGAAGTCATTACTCATGCCAAACTCAAGCGTCTACAGAAACAAGCGATGATTACAGAGCGCTTAGAAGAGCTTGAGATTGAAGGCTTAACCCTTGAGCGCGCACTAGTGTTCCCAAGTGGTCTTTCTATTCTTATCGCGATTTTTGAGCTGCTTGAAATTGATTCAATGACACTCGCTGGCGGCGCACTCCGTGAAGGTCTCGCCTACGAGATGGTTGATGAGTTTCGCCAAGAAGATATCCGCGCTCGTACCATTAAGAGCGTGCAATCACGCTACCAAATGGACGTAAGCTACAGTGAACAAGTTGCTGTAGTCGCACAGACTCTATTAGAGCAAGCGGGCGCCGAAACGTGGGTTTCTGAACCTCAAGCAGGTGTGCTATTACAAACAGCGGCGAAGCTTCATGAGATTGGTTTAACAATCGATTTCAAAAAAGGCGGCGAGCACAGTGCTTACCTACTGCAGAACTTAGACCTACCTGGCTTTACTCGAGCGCAAAAGCACTGCTTGGGTGAGTTAACACGCCGCTACCGCGAACAGTTAACTTCATTGCCAGAGCAACATGCAATCTCAGGTACCAGCAGCAAGCGTATTTTACGAATTCTGCGTTTAGCTATTTTGTTGACTCACCGTCGTAATCCAGCGCTTGAGCCTGAGTTCAAGCTGACGACGGATGACAACAATCTGACCTTGACGCTTTCTAAGCAATGGCTAGCAGACAACCCGCTGACCGCTGCTGAGCTAGAGATCGAGTCGAATAGACAAACCGATATTGGCTGGCCATTGAATATTGAATGCCTCTGATATTAGTATCTGACGCTAGAAATTAAAAAAGCCCAAGTTAGTCTACTAACTTGGGCTTTTTCTTATCGCTGCATTAATGCTTTGCGTTACAAATCTAAACTTAAACGTTAACACCTGTCGCTTTAAAATCAGGGTTCACAGCGGTTAGCTTCTTAACTACGTAATTTAGAAGCACACCGTACATTGGAACAAATAGACCTAAGCTGATGATAAGCTTGAATCCGTAGTCGACCAACGCAATTTCAGTCCAGTGCTCAGCCATGAATGGATCTGGGCTTTGGTAGAAAGCAATCGCAAAGAACGCGATGGTATCAATGGCATTACCGAATAACGTTGAACACGTTGGCGCAACCCACCACTGCTTCATTTGGCGTAAGCGGTTGAACACATGCACATCCAAGATTTGGCCAAGCAAATAAGCCATGAAGCTTGCCGCTGCGATGCGTGCAACAAACAGGTTGAATTCGCCTAGTTGACTAAAGCCTTGGAATGAACCTTCAAAGAACACCACAGACAATAAATAAGATACGGCTAGCGCTGGTAACATCACTAAGAAAATGATTTTACGAGCAAGTTGCGCACCAAAAATACGTACGGTCAGGTCGGTCGCTAGAAAGATAAACGGGAAAGTGAAAGCACCCCAAGTGGTGTGCATACCGAAGACGGTAAAAGGTAGCTGAACCAAATAGTTGCTTGATGCAATAATCACCAAATGGAACAAAACTAATAGTGCTAAGGCTTTGCGCTGTTGCGCAGGGGTAAAGTTACTCATGCTGTACCTTTTTAGTTTGGTTTGGGGGTGAGGGAACCCAAATCGAGTCATTTCTTCGAATAAACTAAGAAAGCTCTTACCAATAATGTGAATTAAAAATGTTTCTATAATTTGCTCTATTGAGCGGCGGGCGATTATACATTAATCAATATTGGCTGCAACGGTGAGAACAAACGCAAACGTTTATCCTCACTTTTATTGATGAATGGCGTTAGAAGCCAAGTTTTAAAAGCCAGGTTTAGAAGCTACGTTTCAGAAGCCATGCAAAAAGTTAAAAACCGCGCTTGAAAAGCGTCGCGAGATAATCAAACTCTTCTCGGCTTTCTTCAGCGTTTAACGACTCAAACCAAATTGATTCACTGTAATGCTCAGACTTTAAAAACATTCGACAATCTTCAAAATCAATCAACCAAGAATGCATATCAGCGTCCCATTGCTTTTCAACAACAGACGCTGACAGCAATGCCACCAGCTTTTCACCTAGCACTTCATAAGAATCAAAATCAAAACTTGGAGACGTAATCAATAAACGCCCTTCCTCAGCCAAATACTCTCTTAAGCCAAATTCTGTTGGTGTTGTCATGTCCCTATCAACCTTATTCTTTTTCTGTAAGCCAATCGTTTTTATAAGCTAGTCGTTTCTTGCAAGCTAGCCGTGTGTGGTGATGTGTTCTTGAATCAAATCTAAGAATGGGTCTGCGTACTTATCAAGTTTACGCTGACCAACGCCATTGACTGCCAGCATCTCACCATAAGATGTGGGTAGGATTTCGGCCATATCAATCAGTGTCGCATCACTGAATACCACGTATGGTGGCAAGCCATCTTCATCAGCAATCGACTTACGCAGCTTACGCAGTTTGGCAAACAGCTTCTTATCGTAGTTCTTACTGCTAAGTTTATCGGACTTCGCATTACGCACTGCGGTATCTAAACGAGGCACAGCTAGCTCCAAAGACATCTCACCACGCAGTAACGGGCGGGCTTCTTCTGTTAACTGTAATGTCGAGTTACGAGTGATGTTTTGGAACAATAAACCTTTGTGAATTAGCTGACGGAAGATACTGATCCAGTAATCGTGGCTGTGGTCACGGCCAATACCGTAGGTAGAAAGCTTATCGTGACCATTATCACGGACACGGATGTTCTGCATACCGCGCATCACTTCCACCACATAGCCCATACCAAATGACTGATTCACTCGGTACACACAAGACAACGCCTTCTGTGCCTCTTGGGTCGCATCAAAGTGTTTTGGTGGGTCTAAGCAGATATCGCAGTTGCCACATTGCTTCTCGCGATATTCGCCGAAGTAGTTCAACAGAACCTGACGACGACAGGTTTGCGCTTCGGCAAAGGCACTCATTGCGTTCAGCTTGTGCATCTCAACTTGTTTTTGTGGGCCTTCTTCTTTCTCATCCAGCATACGACGCAGCCAACCCATATCAGCCGGATCAAACAACATCATGGCTTCAGCAGGCAAGCCATCACGACCAGCACGGCCAGTCTCTTGATAGTAAGACTCGATGTTACGTGGAATATCAAAGTGCACCACAAAGCGTACGTTGGGTTTGTTGATGCCCATACCGAAGGCCACGGTAGCAACAACGATCTGAATATCATCACGTTGGAAGGCTTCTTGAACGTAAGCGCGCTCATCGGTGTCCATGCCTGCGTGATAACCCGCAGCACGAATACCGTTATTGCACAGCTTCTCGGTCACCATCTCCACTTTCTTACGGCTACCACAGTAGATGATGCCGCAATTGCCTTTCTGTGTTTCTAGGTAGCGAACCACCTGTGACACGGGCTTGTGCTTCTCAACTAGGTTGTAGCGAATATTAGGGCGATCGAAGCTGCCTAAGTAAGTGTGCGGCTCCACCAGCTGCAAACGCGAGATAATATCTTTGCGCGTCGCATCGTCAGCGGTTGCTGTCAGCGCCATATACGGCACATGCGGGAAATACTGTTTAAGCTGGCCTAGCAAAGCATACTCAGGGCGGAAATCGTGTCCCCACTGAGAGATACAGTGTGCCTCATCCACCGCAATCATCGAAAGCGGCAAACCTTGTAAGCGCTCGATGAAGTCACGCATCAACACACGCTCTGGTGAGGCATAAACCATCTTCAATTGGCCTGAGTTCATGCGGTTGAACACGCTCAACAGTTGTTCGCGTGGCATCGATGAGTTTATGCACTCAGCCGCCACACCATTTGCTTTCAATTGGTCGACCTGGTCTTTCATCAATGAAATGAGCGGTGAGATAACCAAAGTCAGCCCATCACGAACCAAAGCCGGGATTTGGTAACACAGAGATTTACCACCACCAGTTGGCATAATCACCAAGCTGTCTTTACCTTCAACGGCTAGGTCTATGACCTCTTGCTGACCATCACGAAAGCTTTGATAACCAAAGACATCTTGTAAGATATCTTGCGCATCATTCGCGGGAGTTGGTGTTTGCTCAGCAATCAGAGTGGCGGTCATTGTGGTTCCTAATCAAGGTATAAAGTCAGCGTGCAGCATTGGCAAGCAAGGCGCACATTGTAGAGGGGAACGCTGGCGAATTAAACCGCAAATTGTTAGGTGAAAAGGGTTATCGCTCCTATACTGACCAACTCTCTTATAAATCTTATTAATAAGCACTCAGTGCTAGAGAAAGATGCATGACTCCAGAAGAACAACAACGTACGCGCCAAGGTATTTTGCTTGCTGTCGGTGCTTACACCATGTGGGGTATCGCCCCTATATATTTCAAATCTTTAAGTGAAGTATCCCCGTTTGAGATTCTTAGCCACCGTGTAGTATGGTCTTTTTTCCTACTCGCTTTTCTACTGCACATGAGTCGTGGCTGGCGTAAGGTTCGAGACACCATCACCTCCAAGCCCAAAATGCTCTATTTAGTCGCCACTTCGATTTTAGTGGGCGCCAACTGGCTTATTTTTATTTGGGCGGTGAATTCCAATCACATGCTCGATGCCAGCTTAGGCTATTACATCAATCCGCTGATTAACGTGTTGCTCGGGATGTTCTTCCTTGGCGAACGCTTACGCAAACTTCAATGGTTTGCCGTTAGTCTTGCTGCGATTGGCGTGATAATTCAATTGATCGCGTTTGGCTCTGTGCCGATCGTTGCCATTGCCCTAGCCTTCAGTTTTGGTTTCTATGGCTTGTTACGTAAAAAGGTTAGCTTGGAAGCTCAAACTGGCTTATTCATTGAGACGCTGGTGATGCTGCCTATCGCCGCAACGTACTTGTTGTTTATCGCAGACAGTGCAACGTCAGATTTTTCGATGAACCCAATGCAGCTCAATCTATTATTGGTTGCAGCAGGAGTGATCACCACGGTTCCACTGCTTTGTTTTACTGGCGCTGCAACCCGCTTGAAGCTATCGACACTCGGTTTCTTCCAGTACATCGGCCCCAGCTTAATGTTCTTGCTCGCAGTTCTGATTTACGGTGAAGCCTTTACTTCAGATAAAGCGATTACTTTCGCCTTTATTTGGGGCGCTCTGGTTATTTTCAGCTTTGATGGCCTGCGTAACAACAAGAAGAACAAACGCGCTAAGCAGTAACACTGATCGTTTTTTACAAGACAATCCCTTAATACGAAGATAAGCTTGGTTGAATTGATGACTATTTGACCAAGCTTTTTTGTACCATGGATAAAGTCCACTACTACTCTACCCCAACAGAAGATATCAGCCTGATCCAAGCTCAGTACCAAGAGTTTGCCTTTCAGCGCCACTATCATTTGGACTTTCACATTGGCTTAATTACCCAAGGACAGCAGAAATTCGTCTATAAAGGGACGAGCCATAATGTTGGTGCTGGCCAAGTTGTTATCATGCCACCCGATGAACTGCATGATGGGCACTCCAAGCTCGATTCAGGTTATCAAGTCAGTGTGTTTGCGGTTTCTCCCCAATGGTTTCAAGATCTTGCCGATCCCAAGAAAAATGGTCACACATTAGGCTTTTCTGAGCTGATCCTCTCCGATCAAGCTGCATTTTCACAATTACGCAACTTACATGCCCTGTTAATCAATCAAAACATCAGCCAACTCGCTCAAGATTGCTTACCTTTCGAAGGATTCTCGACGATTGTCGATCGTTATGCGAAATTTGGATCGAAAAGCGACATCAAACTGGGTAATCAATCGATTGATACGCTAAAAGACTATTTGATGGCGAATTTGGATCAACCAGTGCGATTAGAACAACTGTCTGAGTTGTGTGGTTTAACCACGACTCAATTCCAACGCCATTTTAAAAACAAAATGGGCATTACGCCTTATGCATGGCTAAGCCGTTTACGCATGGAACAAAGCATGCGCCTGATTAAGTCTGGGATATGTGGTACTAAGGTTGCGCACCAAGTAGGCTTCTATGATCAGGCACACTTCTCTAAGGCTTTCAAAACCACGTTCGGTGTACCACCCTCACAAATCAACTAAGTGTTGATAATTTACAATTGCTCGATTTCAAATCACGGTAAGCTACGCTCAATACGATTACTTATTTAAAAATAGCGGCAACGTTATTGAGAACTGATGATGAACGAAGTCACCATACTGATCACCCTAGCCTCTATCCACTTCATCGCTTTGATGAGCCCCGGCCCTGACTTTGCGTTAGTCGTACAAAATGCGACGCGTCACGGACGCCAGACAGGCTTGTACATTGCGCTTGGCTTATCTTGCGGGATCTTGCTGCACTCACTGCTGAGCCTGACGGGAATCAGTTACCTAGTCCACCAGCAACCCACACTATTTGCCATTATCCAATTGGCCGGCGGTAGCTACTTACTGTACTTAGGTTACGGTGCACTTAAAGCAACCTGGCAAATCATTCAGAACCACGATGATGACGCCGACACCGTTAATTCGAAAGATCTGATTCTGACCAACAAGCGAGATGCATTTTCTAAAGGGTTTATGACCAACATTCTCAACCCAAAGGCTTTGGTGTTCTTTGTTAGTTTAATGTCGAGCTTAGTCCCTGCGGATATGTCGCTGTCAGGCAAAGGCTTTGCGCTGATCATCCTATTTGGCCTCTCACTGTTTTGGTTCTCACTGCTGGCGTGGATGCTTTCAACCAAAACACTGCAGAAGAAACTCAGCGAAGCGACCGTTTACATCGATGGCTTGTGTGGCGTGTTATTCAGCCTTATTGGCGCGAGTATTCTTTGGCAGTCACTGTATGGTTTAATCGCTTAAATTCGAATCAAGATTACAATTCGTTAACAACGCTCTGGCTATCTCATCTTTCCACTGCCAATCTAGCTCTGCATATTAAAAGGAGAAGATCATGCAGTGGAAAACAAAACTAACAACCCTCGCCACTTCTACCCTACTTTTTGCCTCTCACGTCAGTTGGGCAAATCAAGCTGCCGATTCCGTCGCACCCGAACAAAGTAGTGGTTTAGAAACCAAACAACTCGTTAAAGCTAATGATTGGATGGTCACCGCAGCCAACCCTCTTGCCACACAAGCCGGCGCCGATGTACTTGCTCGTGGTGGTAACGCCATTGATGCCATGGTTGCCGTTCAGCTTATGCTTGGCTTAGTAGAACCTCAGTCATCAGGTATTGGTGGCGGCGCGTTCCTTGTTTATTTTGATGGCAAGGACAAGCAACTCAAAACCTACGATGGCCGTGAAACCGCGCCGCTTGATGCCACACCACGTCTATTCCAAGACGAAAACGGCCAACCGCTTAAATTCTATGATGCCGTGGTTGGCGGTCGTTCTGTTGGCACGCCAGGCACAGTGCAATTGCTGTGGGACACTCACCAGAAGTACGGAAAACTAGAGTGGGCATCACTGATTAAACCTATCGCTCAGCTAGCTGAAGAAGGTTTTATTATTAGTCCACGCTTAGCTACCTTGATTGAAAATGACCAACAGCGACTAAGCCGATTTGCCACAACTAAGGCTTACTTCTTCAATGCCGATGGCAGCCCGAAAACAGCGGGGACTCAGCTTAAGAACCCAGAGTACGCGGCAACGTTAAACGCTATCTCAAAGGATGGTGCTAAAGCCTTCTATCAGGGTGAGATCTCTGCCGACATCATTAATACTGTGCAAACTGCCAAAGGTAACCCTGGCGTATTGGCACAGAAAGATTTCGATGCGTATTCAATTAAGCAACGTGAGCCTGTTTGTTCTGCTTATGAAAGCTATCAAGTATGTGGAATGGGGCCACCAAGTTCGGGTGCATTAACGGTTGGGCAGATCTTAGCGATGACCGAGCAGTTTGACCTCAAATCATGGGGACCAAACGACGCAAAATCTTGGCAAGTGTTAGCAGACGCTTCTCGCCTAGCCTTTGCTGACCGTGGTATGTACATGGCCGATCAAGATTACGTACCGATGCCAACCCAAGGGTTAGTGAATACTGACTATTTGCAGGAACGTGCCCAGTTAATTACCGCAGGCAAGGCATTAGAAAGCGCACCATCAGGCACGCCACCGTGGGATCACGCTATGCTGCGCAGCCAAGATGTTTCTATTGAATTACCGTCCACCAGCCACTTCAATATTGTCGATAGCGATGGCAATGTCGTGTCGATGACCACCACCATTGAGAATGCCTTTGGTTCACGCTTGATGGTGAGAGGCTTCCTACTCAATAACGAACTAACGGACTTCTCATTCAAGACCCACAACGATGGTAAGCCTATCGCTAACCGACTTGAGCCGGGTAAGCGTCCACGCTCTTCAATGGCACCCACCATCATCATGCAAGACGATAAACCTTACATGGCGATTGGCTCTCCAGGCGGTAGCCGTATCATAGGGTATGTGGCACAAGCGATCATCGCGCATACCCAATGGGACATGGATATTCAGCAAGCCATCAACCAACCACACTTCCTAAACCGCTTCGGTACCTTAGATTTGGAAAAAGGAACATCGGCGGAAAACTTCAAACCTGAGCTAGAAAAGATGGGATTTGAGGTCAACGTTCGCGATCTTAACTCGGGTTTACACGCTATTCGTCTCACAAAAGACGGCCTAGAAGGCGCTGCAGACCCTCGTCGTGAAGGTGCAGCCATTGGCCAATAGGAAATAACCCTCCCTTTTTACTCGCTGCCTTGTGCGAGATCTCTCACAAGGCAGTGAGTAAATATCGATATTTGATGACGAAATTAGTCACCTCGACATCGTAAACAATTGAAATTAAAAGATACGTACATTTATTATTCAAATAATTATATAGAAATTCGCTTATGCACCATTGCTGATAAATAAGGAATCGGTAATATGAATGGTGTCGGAAGGATGCTGACACGGAACAGGAAACGCCAAGGACTTGGTTATCTTCAGGATGAAGATTCGATTACTCAGGATGAATAATCGGCATGGATAGCGAAATGGACATTGAATGGACGCAATAGTAACTAGGATGGTTGCTACTAAGGAAAGACAATGGACACCTCTGGACGAGGAAAGGACTGAACATCAGGATGATGTAAAGGACACCGCTCAAGGAACAAGTGACGCGCGCTAACGAGGATTGTTGGCAGATCAGGATAAGATCAAGGACACCGCTAGGAAGGCGACGAAAGGAATACGCTGAAGGGTAACAGCACACTATCATGGATTTGATGCATGGAGCACACTTAGTAGCCGGATTGCTGCGAGTAAGACTATAGACCCCGATGAGCACAAGCTCTCGGGGTTTTTCTTTATCTATCGTTTCATTTATTCCCCTCTCAAACAAATAAATCAAAGACCTTTGATTACAATTCTGACATTTAAAGCATTCACTTCTTAACCACTTCCGAGTAACGTAAGTCGAACTAGACTCAACTAGTTTCATAACCATAATTAAACTAAGGACAAATTCATGTCACACGTTACCTTCAAAGGCGCTGCTGTACCGCTAACAGGCACATTCCCACAAACAGGTGAAAAGTCACCAAGCTTTGCACTGACTGCAGGCGATCTTTCTGAACTGACTCTTGCTTCTCTTGAAGGCAAGAAAGTGGTTCTAAACATCTTCCCAAGCATCGACACAGCCACTTGTGCAACGAGCGTACGCACGTTCAACGCAAAAGCGGCAGAGCTTGAGAACACGGTTGTTGTTTGTATTTCTGCTGACCTACCGTTTGCTGCGGGTCGCTTCTGCGAACTAGAAGGCATTGAAGGCGTTCAACACGCCTCAACTTTCCGTTCTCCTGCATTCGCATCAGACTACGGCGTAGCGCTCGCTGAAGGCCCACTATCAGGCCTAACAACACGCGCAGTTGTCGTTGTTGATGAAAAGGGTGTGGTAACACACAGCGAGTTGGTTGCAGAGATCACTGAAGAACCAAACTACGAAGCGGCACTTGCAGCACTGTAAGTCTCACTTTGAGGCAGCAATGCCTTAAGCTTGTATTAACCTAATTTAGGTCGGTACAAAGCAATAAAAAGAGCAGCCATTGGCTGCTCTTTTGGTTTTTAATAATGAACGAGTTTTAGATACCGAACTAGTAGATTAAAGCTGCTCTAATCGAGCGTAAGCCGTTACTAACCACTTAATCCCTTCACCGTTAAACGCAACTTGAACTCGGCTTTGTGGGCCACTTCCCTCGAAGTTGATGATGGTACCTTCACCAAACTTAGGGTGCTTAACGCGAGAGCCTAAGCTAAAGCCTGTTTCGTTAAAGTTCTCTTTCACGGCGGTTTGGCTAAAGCGACCACTGCTTGCAGGGCGACTCACTTGCGCCTTCATACGCACTTCATCCAGACAGGTCTCTGGTAGCTCACGAATAAAGCGAGATGGCTTGTGATACTTGTCTTGACCGTACAAACGACGCATCTCGGCGTAAGTGATGTAGAGCTTCTCCATCGCACGGGTCATGCCGACGTAACACAGACGACGTTCTTCTTCTAAACGCCCCGCTTCTTCTGCCGACATCTGGCTTGGGAACATACCTTCTTCAACGCCAACCATGAATACCATTGGGAACTCTAGGCCTTTGGCACTGTGCAGAGTCATGAGCTGAACCGCATCATCAAATTCATCAGCCTGACCTTCACCCGCTTCCAAAGCCGCATGAGTCAAGAATGCCGTTAGCATGCTCATTTCATCCGCTTCTTCTGGTTTTTCAAACTGACGCGTTGCCGTTACCAATTCTTCCAAGTTCTCAATACGAGCCTTCGACTTTTCGCCTTTCTCTTGCTCGTACATCGCAAACAAGCCCGACGATTTGATCACGTGGTCGGTTTGCTCATGAAGTCTCAATTCTATGGTGTCATCTTCAAGTGCATTGATAAGTTCAATAAAACGGCTCAATGCACCCGCAGCACGACCGGGTAGTACTTGCTCTTCTATCAGAGCAACACTGGCTTCCCACATAGTTGCACCACGATCACGCGCTGCAAGACGAATTGTTTCTAACGTTTTATCACCCAAGCCACGAGTCGGCGTATTGACGACACGTTCGAATGCCGCATCATTGCTGCGGTTACTCATTAAGCGCAGGTAACTCAAAGCATCTCTGATTTCCTGACGCTCGAAGAATCGCATGCCACCGTAGATTCGGTAAGGCAGACCACCTTGGATAAGCGCTTCTTCAAGCACACGAGATTGGGCGTTATTACGATAAAGCATTGCGGTATCTTCTAACGCACCGCCTTTCTCTTGCCACTCTTTGATTTTGCTGACCGTGAAGCGCGCTTCATCTAACTCGTTATAAGCAGAGTAAACAGAGATTGGCTCACCATCGTTGCCATCAGTCCACAGCTCTTTACCCATACGCTCAGTATTGTTCGAGATAAGCTCGTTAGACGCCTGCAGAATGGTTTTGGTTGAACGGTAGTTTTGTTCGAGTCGAACCGTTGAAGCGCCTGGAAATTCATCCAAGAACTTCTGAATATTTTCAATTTTAGCGCCACGCCAGCCATAGATAGATTGGTCATCATCACCCACGATCATCACGCGACAATCCGGGCCTGCCATCATGCGAAGCCAAGCGTATTGGATGTTGTTGGTATCTTGGAATTCGTCGACAAGAATGTGCTTAAAGCGAGCTTGGTAGTGCTCGCGGATGTGTTTCTTATCGCGCAATAGTTCATGCGATCGCAACAAGATTTCAGCAAAGTCGACCAAGCCAGCACGATCACATGCCTCTTGGTAAGCAGAGTAAATCTTTAACCACGTTTGAGTTATTGGATCATGGTAGGCGTCAATGTGACTTGGGCGTAACCCTTCGTCTTTCTTGCCATTGATCCACCAAGAAGCTTGCTTGGCTGGCCACTGCTTTTCATCAAGGTTTTGCGCCTTAATTAAGCGACGTAGTAAGCGAATCTGATCATCTGAATCAATGATCTGGAAATCTTCTGGCAATTTTGCATCTAGGTAGTGAGCACGAAGGATGCGGTGACAGATGCCATGGAAGGTGCCGTTCCACATGCCTGACGAGCTGCCCATCATCAACTCTTCAATACGACCACGCATTTCTGCTGCCGCTTTGTTGGTGAAGGTAACTGACATAATAGAGAACGGTGATGCTTGCTCTACACTTTGCAGCCAAGCGATGCGATGCACCAACACTCGCGTTTTACCACTGCCTGCACCTGCCAGAATAAGTAGGTTTTCTAAAGGTGCCGCGACCGCCTCACGTTGTTTATCGTTTAGGCCATCGAGTAAAAGCGAAGGATCTATCATTGGATATGCTCACTACTGGGTATTTATACATAAAAGTTGATTATAACCTAAACACTAGGCTGCGTTTAGGATAATAAGAAGAAAAAACAATCAAAAATTAACATCATAAATTCAGTAACTTAAAAGATAAAACATCATTAATATTGATATTTTTTATAATGCCGTGAAATTATTTCCCGGTTGTTCCTATCCTTTTTAGTAAGCAAGTTAACAATCCATTAACCTGCGATATCAAAATACTATTAAGTCCTAGAGGGAATGACTATGAAAAATTCTAATCTTGCTGTTACAGCTGCAATCACAAGTGTACTAGCGTTCGGCGGTGCAGTTCTTACATCAGCACCTGCGGAAGCAGCAGCAAAAGAAAAATGCTACGGCGTGGCAAAAGCTGGCCAAAATGATTGTGCAACTAAAACAAGCTCATGTGCGGGTACAGCAAAAGAAGACAACCAATCCGATGCATTCGTGGTCGTTCCTAAAGGACTATGTGGCAAATTATCAGGTGGTAATACTCAATCATCATAATTGAGCTGCTTAGTATGGTGAGCTGGCATTCAGCTCACCTCCACTTCTTGTTAGGAGAATCGTTGTGACTCAAACTCTTCACCCCAACGCAGGGGTTGGCCTTAGAACACCGCACTTGGACTTCTTTAGCCAAAATCCAGCCTTAGTAAGTTGGTTAGAAGTTCACAGCGAGAACTACTTCTTAGCTCAATCACCGCAACGCCAACAACTCAGAGAAATTCGTCACGCACACAACATCAGTTGTCACGGTGTTGGGTTGTCGCTAGGTTCTGTTGAGCGCATCAACCAACATCATCTTGTGCAATTAAAAGAGCTCATTGATGATATCGAACCCTTCTTAGTTTCTGATCATCTCAGTTGGAGTCAGACAGGTGGTCATTACTTCAATGACTTGTTACCGCTGCCTTATACCGAAGAAGCGCTAGAGGTCTTTTGTCGCAATGTCATCGAGGTACAAGACAGCCTGCAACGCCCTATGCTGATTGAGAACCCATCGAGCTACCTTGCCTTCAAGCATTCAACCATCCCAGAGTGGGAGTTTTTAGCCGAGGTACAAAAGCGTACCGAGTGTCGCCTACTGCTCGATTTCAATAATATTTTTGTCTCATCTTTTAATCATGGCTTCAGCTGTGAAGAGTATCTAAGTGGAATACCGGCAGACAAAGTGGAAGAGATTCACTTGGCAGGTTTCACTAAGAAGAAACTCGAGCAAGGTGAGATCTGGATAGACACCCACAGTAAACCTGTCTGTGATGAAGTGTGGCAACTTTATACTCAGTGGATAGCAAAGCACAGCTCTCGCCATACCTTGATTGAGTGGGATCTAGATATCCCAGAGCCACAAGTCTTATTGGCTGAAGCAACCAAAGCCAGTGACATCTTGTATCAACACGACAAGTTCAATCAAAGGAGTCGCGCATCATGAGCTACTCCCTATCTGATGTTCAATCAGAGTTTGCTAACGCCCTACGCTACCAAAACAGTGGTGAGCATTGCGATATAGTGAGCGACCACTTTACTGATGAACAGCGTATCCAGATTTATCGCAATAACTTTGTGATTAGCTTGAGTGAGGTACTCGCTGCAACCTACCCACTCACCGAGATGTTAGTCGGCGAAGAGTGCTTCCAACAGATGGCTCGTCAACATGTCTTAAGTTATCCATTAACCTCTGGTGATGTCAGTGGTTACGGTGAACACTTTGAACAAACCATCCAAGCCTTTCCTGCGGTTATTGAGGCTGCACCTTACCTTTGCGAAGTGGCTATTTATGAATGGAACAAAGACAGCTTGATGAGAAGCGTTTCAGAATCAAAAGCCGACCAACGTCCTCTTGCTGGTTTAGCTGATGTGCCACCAGAGCAACAAGGCGCTTTAGTCTTTCATCTCAAAGATTCAATAACGCTCATTAATTCTAACTATACGATTATCGCGCTTGAACGCGCTATCTATCAGCAACAACTCGATGGGTTAGACATCAACCAACCTGAGTTTGGGGTGTTAATACGAGCCGATAATTCTCAGATTGATAGTCATCACTTGAGTGAAGAATGCCATCAGCTACTTCGCGAATTTCAATCAGGCCAAATGCTCGTAGCGATAGACCCTTCATTACTACAACATCTGAATACTGTCATGGCGCTTAACGTCATCTCAGGCTTTTCAATCAATGCCGAATTGGAGACATAATATGGATAACAACACAGTCACAAACATGATGGCTCAATACGACAGTTTGATTGAGAAATCACAAGCACTCTTTGTTCCGGTGCTACTGCTATTTTGTCGCCTATGGGTAGCGTGGGTATTCTTTAATTCTGGCCTAACCAAGATAGCGACTTGGGATAGCACCCTTTACTTGTTTGAGTTGGAATACCAAGTGCCACTGTTACCTTGGGAGTTAGCCGCCTACATGGGCACCGCAGCTGAATTGATTCTGCCGGTATTATTAGCGCTTGGTCTATTAACACGACCTATGGCAGCGGTGCTGTTCGTTTTCAATATCATTGCGGTTGTGTCTTACCCAGTGTTATGGGCGCAAGGCTTCTATGATCATCAGTTGTGGGGATTAATGATTCTTATCGTTGTCGTATGGGGCGCTGGGCCATTCTCACTTGATAGAATCTTAAAAGCGCAATTCAAAAGCTAAACCTCTTTTCCATGGTCTCTAAATTTACATAGGTCCAAAACGCAAAAAACCACTCAATTGAGTGGTTTCTTTTTATCTGGAATAAACTACTTGTTTAGAAAAGCTTGTAGCTCTTCAGCAGAGATACCTTGCTCGGCTAGCTCTTTTGCTAGTAGCTGAACCTGCTCACCCTTACGAGACTCTACCACACGCTGAAATTGGTAAATGATGTCTCGCAAAGTATCGATTGGAACTTGTTTTGCCGCACTGCGAATACGCTCTTCACTTTGGTTTCCTAGCTCTTTAAGCAATTTACCAAACATGACCTTTTCAGGTGCATCTTCCATTTGTTCTAAGATGCGCGCCATTTCGTAGGTTGTTAATGACATTACAGTATTTTCCGTTGGGGACTAACGTTTCAATGAGTGACAAATATACCATGTTTTAACGTTTCGCAAACCGCCATTTGTATATTTTGTCACCCTTGAGACTTATGCCTTAGCAAACGTCGTGTGCCACGACTTACCTGCTTTGCTCGCAAGCACTAACAATGCTGGAACAATCAGGAACATTTGTAGCGCAATCATCACTTGTGATGTTAAATCAAGGCGCTGCATGGTACCAACCAGTAAACCTGAGCCACTCATTTGGAACAAACCAAGCAATGCAGCTGCGGTACCCGCACGGTCACCGAAAGGTTCAAGTGCCTTACCGGCTGCGGCACCAAGAATCCAAGCGAAGCCAACTGAAGATAGGAAAATCGGTAGCATGAATGCGATCGCGCTAGCATGCTCAGCAAGAAGTAACATAACCACACCCGCTAAGCCAAGCGTTGAAATACCGACAACCAATGCTTTGTAAGTACCAAAACGGTCCATAAACTTCGGCGCAGTGAATGCAGCTGTGATGTTGATAACCGCGTTGATACCAAACCAGAACGTAAACTCATTCATGGTCAGGCCTAGGTTTTCCATCAGCACAACAGGTGCAGAGGTAACGTAAGCCAGGATTACTGCCATTGCCATCAAGCACAATGTCGCATGGAAGATGAATGATGGTGTTTTCAATACCGACCAGTAACGCTCAAGTTTGAACACCGCGACCTTTTCTGTCGCTGGATTAGACTCTTTCATTTGGAAAAACAAAATGGTGCCAACCACGACAGCGAACACAGCCATGAAGCTGAAGTTCGAGCGCCAGCCAAACTGTTGAGTCAACCACGCACCAAGAATCGGTGCTAATGCAGGAATAAAGCAAATGGCACCATTAAGGTAACTGATCATACGGCCACTCTTCTCAGGGCCAAATAGATCGCGAACCGTCGCAAAGGCTGCTACAGAAGTCGCACAAGCTCCTAAGCCTTGTAGCAGCCGAGCTATTAGCATCATATCAATCGATTGAGCTGCCCACGCCAAGCAAGCACTCAATGCATAGATACTAACACCTCCCAATGCAACGGTTCGACGTCCTAGCTTATCAGCCAAAGGGCCTGCAAATAATTGCCCGACACCCATGGCGAATAAAAACCAAGTAATCGTATCTTGTGCTAGTGCGTGTTCCACGTGAAACGCTGTTGAAATTTGTGGCAGAGCTGGAAGATAAATATCTATAGCCAGAGGGCTAAATAGAACCAGCATTGCCAATAAAGCAACCTGCAGTTTACTAGGGGTTGGAAGCGCGTTAGAAGGCACAAGATTCTCCGAATGAGTTAATTTAGGTGCATAATAACCAACTAAAGATATGAACAAAAATGGCATATACTCATTAGCATTATTCCAAATAGGAAACTCACATGAATATCGAGAAACTATCACGCCTCGACCTCAATCTATTGGTTTGCTTACAAGTGCTGATGGAAGAGCTGAGTGTCACTCGCACCGCACACCGATTATGCTTGAGCCAATCAGCGGTAAGTAAGTCGCTAGCCAAGCTTCGTGAACAATTTAATGACCCCCTTTTTACGCGAAGTGCTCATGGCCTACGACCAACACCGAAAGCTGTGTTCCTCAAGCCTCGGTTAGAAACGTTGATCAACCAACTTGATGTACTTACCCAGCCTGAGACATTCATTCCCAACAACAGTGACCATAGCTTTCACATTGCTGCCGTTGAAAGTGTGTACCCACTGATTCTTCCTCATTTCTTACCGGCGATATTTCGACAAGCACCTAAGGTCAATATCAACACCCACGCGTGGACAGAACAAACCTTTAAGAAGCTGCAACTTGGCGAACTAGATATCGGACTCACTGGCAAAGACATCGACATCAACGATGCGCGTTTAACTATGCTGCCGCCAGACGACATTTGCGAACAAGAGATCTACCGCGATGCACAGATGTGTGTACTAAGACGCAACCACCCTGCTCTGAGTGGTAAATGGGATCTGGAAACCTACCTTGCGCAGCGTCATGTACAAGTAAGGTGTGATGGTAACGACCGCTGGCTGCTCGACTACAAACTGGCTGATCTTGGCCATCAACGTGATATCGCTATTTCTGTTCCAGACTTCAATAGCGCCGCAAGTCTGTGTACTTACACCGACTTTGTGTTTACCGCACCAAGCCACTTTACTTACCTCGTCGCCAAGCAACTCGACTTAGTGGTTGTCCCTTTACCAATGGAATTCCCACCGATGGCATACACTCTGTTTTGGCACCGTGACAGAGAAAATGACCCAGCCTTAACTTGGTTGCGAGATATCATCAAAGAAAAAACTCTGCACCTTAGATAAAAATGGCGTACAGCGTTTGCAGCAAACGAACAAAAGCGCTAGCTTATTGACCTAATAAGTCCCCTCGCATGTATATCGACTGTGAGTGTTAACAAGGACCCTAACAATAAGGATAAAAACAGATGCACAATATCACTGCTGAACGCGTTGCTGCGGTTCGAGCTTGGCTTGAAACAAGCAACCTAGATGCCGTTATCATTCCACATGAAGACGAATATCTAGGTGAATACGTTCCCGCTCATAACGAGCGACTTCACTGGTTAACAGGTTTCACTGGCTCTGCAGGTGCCGCTGTTATCACTCGTGAAACTGCTGCTATTTTTGTTGATGGTCGCTACACCGTTCAGGTTCGTAAGCAAGTACCAGCAGAGTTATTTGAGTATCGCCACCTTATTGAAGAACCGGCTTTAGATTGGATCATCAATTCATTGCCACAAGGCAGCAAGGTTGCATTCGACCCACGCATGCACACCGCCGCTTGGTTGAAAGGTGCACAAGTAAAACTAGAAGAGAAAGTTGAGTTAACGACACTCTCTTCTAATCCAATTGATGAACTTTGGTCTGATCGCCCTGAACCTGTAGTGTCTGATGTTCGCCTAATGGCAACAGACGCAGTTGGCCAATCAAGTGAAAGCAAACGTGCGGAGATTGCTGGTTTACTAAAAGCAAAAGGTGCGGACGCCGCTATCCTTACCGAGCTAGACTCAATCTGTTGGTTGCTTAACATTCGTGGCTTGGACGTATCTCGCCTACCTGTTGTGTTATCCAACGCGATCATCCACGCCGATGAAAGCGTCGATTTCTTCCTAGACCCAGCACGCATCCCAGCAGGCTTTGAAGCACACGTTGGTAATGGTATTCGAGTTTCTCACCCATCAGAGCTTGAAGCACGCCTTCAGTCTCTAGAAGGTAACAATGTATCTGTCGATTCAGGCACGAGCAATGCTTGGTACACGCTTGTTCTACAAAACGCTGGCGCTCACATCATTGAAGCAGCAGACCCATGCCTAATGCCAAAAGCTGCTAAAAACGCAACTGAGATTGCAGGTATGAAAGCGTGTCACATTCGAGATGGCGTGGCGATGGCGAAATTCCTGTCTTGGATTGATGCAGAAGTCGCGCAAGGTAACCTGCACAACGAAGCTGTACTAGCAGACAAAGTACAATCATTCCGCGAGCAAGACCTAACGCTGATGGACTTAAGTTTTGACACAATTTCAGCAGCAGGTGGCAACGCTGCAATGTGTCACTACAACCATGAGAATCAACCTGAACCAGGTCAGTTAGAGATGAATACTCTATACCTAGTCGATTCAGGCGGTCAGTATTTAGATGGCACAACGGACATCACTCGTACTATCGCGATTGGTCAGCCAAGCGACGAAATGATCCAGCAGTTCACATTAGCGCTTAAAGGCCACATTGGCATTGCACGTGCGCGTTTCCCACAAGGTACTCGTGGTTTCCAACTTGATATCCTAGCGCGTCAGCACTTATGGGCAGAAGGCTTCGATTACGATCATGGTACTGGTCACGGTGTTGGTCACTTCCTAAGTGTTCATGAAGGCCCACAAAGCATCTCTAAGAAGCTTATCGACGTACCTCTTGTTGAAGGCATGGTGTTATCAAACGAGCCGGGTTACTACCGTGCTGATGAGTTTGGTATCCGTATCGAGAACCTAGAATTGGTAGTTGAGCTTCCAACTCAAGGTGATTTTTCAGTACTAACGTTTGAGTCGCTAACTCGTTGCCCTATCGATAAGCGCAACATCAATGTTGATTTGCTAACACGACCTGAACTGGCGTGGCTGAACGACTACCATCAGAAGGTATGGAACGACGTTAGCCCATTAGTTGAAGGTGATACATTGGAATGGTTACGCCAATCGACAACTCCATTGGCTCACGCTTAATGCTTCGCTAAGCTATTAACTGAACCAACACGAGCTTGCGAGGTTAATAAGTTAAATAGCAAATAGCAAAACGGCTACCCTTGGGTAGCCGTTTTTATTTGCCTGTATCATTACATCGATGTTTCACGTGGAACATCAACCAATATGTTGATTAACCAGAATAGGCACTGTGCCAGTCTCGCCATACTGGGTCGAAACCACGCTGACGAATCATCGATTCGACATCAGCAGCACTTCTCTCATCACTGATCTCAAACTGCTCAAGCTCTTCTTCACCCGAAGCATAACCACCAGGTTGGGTTTTAGAAGCCGCAGACATACTCGTGATCCCCAATGGCAACACATTATCGCGAAAGGTTGCCGATTCGCGAGTAGAAAGGGATAGCTCGACCTCAGGATTCAAGAGACGATATGCGCAGATAAGCTGAACCAACTGTTTATCGTTCATGATCGACTTAGGCTGCAAGCCTCCACTAGAATCTCCACCCTCGCACGGGCGAAGGCGTGGGAACGAAATTGAGTAGCGAGTCTGCCAATAAGTACGCTCTAGGTAATCTAAGTGAACAGCAACAAAGAAGCAGTCGGTTCGCCAATCTTCCAAACCAATCAAGGCACCAATACCTATCTTATCGATCCCCGCCTTTGCCAAGCGATCAGGGGTTTCAAGACGATATTCAAAATCCATTTTATTACCACGTAGATGATGCTCAGCGTAGGTCCTTGGTTGATAGGTCTCTTGATAAACCATCACCGCATCTAAACCGAGCGTTTTAAGTTCTGCGTAATCTTGTTGGTCAAGCGGCTGCACTTCCATCGCAAGGTAGTTGAATTGCTTTTTGATATTCGGCAACACCTGTCGAAAGTAATTCATCCCGACCTTAGTTTCATGCTCACCGGTGACCAACAATACACTATCGAATTTCATCTTTTTGATGGCCGCACTTTCGGCATCAATTTCATCCAAAGTAAGTGTTCGACGCTTAATGCGGTTCTCCATTGAAAAACCACAATACGTACATGCGTTAGCGCACAGGTTAGATAGGTACAAAGGAATATAAAGCGACATCGTATTGCCAAATCGCTTACGAGTTTGCGCCAACGATTGCTGTGCCATCTGCTCTAAGTAAGGTTCTGCCGCCGGAGAGATCAAAGCCTTAAAGTCTTCTAAGTCGCGTTTGGGTTTACTCAGAGCACGTTCAACATCCGCTGCCGTTTTACTGAAGATAGACATACCAATGTCATCCCAGTTGAGCTGTTTAAATTGATCAACAAACGTCATAGCAATACTACTCGTCTAGGAATGAAGTTAACGGGCTCGAAGCAACCGCGTGAGATACTTTTCCTGCAAGTCCAGCAAGGTAAGCCATTCGACCCGCCTCAACCGCCAGCTTAAAAGCAATCGCCATCTCAACAGGCTGTTGAGATGCAGCTATAGCCGTATTCACTAACACAGCGTCTGCGCCCATTTCCATTGCACGAGCAGCATGCGATGGCGCGCCTATGCCTGCATCCACAATCACAGGGACATTCGCTTGGTCGATAATGATCTCTAAGAAGTCTGCCGAAGCGATACCTTTGTTTGAACCAATAGGCGCACCTAACGGCATAACCGCAGCGCAACCCACCTCTTCCAAGCGCTTACACAAAACTGGATCGGCATGGCAGTAAGGCAACACAACAAAACCATCTTTAACCAGTTGCTCAGCGGCTTTAAGCGTCTCAATTGGGTCTGGCATCAAGTACTTTGGATCTGGGTGAATTTCCAGTTTAAGCCAGTTTGTGCCTAGCGCTTCACGAGCCAAATGCGCAGCAAAGACGGCATCTTTTGCACTCTTCGCCCCAGAGGTATTCGGTAGCAAGTTCACGCCAGCATCAATGATTGGTTGTAAAATGTCGTCTTGCTCAGAGCGAATATCAACTCTCTTAAGCGCCATAGTTGCCAATTGCGAACCTGAAGCCTCGATAGCACTCGCCATCAATTGCTTATTGGCGAACTTACCCGTTCCAGTGAAGAGTCGAGATTGAAACGTCTTATCAGCGATAGTTAACATGGTTAGCCTCCTGCAATGGCTTGGAAAAGAGATATAGCGTCGCCTTCATTAACGACTGTTTGTTGCCACTGGCTACGCGGGACAACCGCATTATTGATTGCAAACACACAACCTAGATCAGGTAATGCTAGAACTTGGATAATGTCCGCTAGAGACGACGAGTGTGCTACTTGTTCTGATTGTTCGTTTATCGAGATCGTTATATGGCTCATTGGATTTCTTCTTCTAAATGCTTAACTACAGACGCACTGCACACAGGACATTCATTATCTTGAGTGACCATAAGGTTTTGCCAATTCATCGTCTGGCCATCGAACAGTTTGAGTTGGTGTGTTGCGACCTGAAACTCACCACGAGTTAGACGTTGAATAGCAGCCAAAGCTTGAAGGTTACCTATGGTGCCAACAACTGGGCCTATGATGCCGCTATCGCTACAACGAGTCGTTTGTGGATGATGTCTGAACGGGAACAAGCAGTGATAGCACCCTTTCTGATTCTGATAATCAAATACAATAAACTGGCCTTTCCAGCCAATTGCAGAACCAGAAATCAAAGGGGTCTTCGCGCTGAAACATGCTTGGTTAACCTGCTGGCGTGACTCGAAGTTGTCAGTACAATCCAACACTAAGTCAGCTAGCATCACTTCAAGCTCAAGCTGACTTTCACTCATTCGTTGATTGATGGTTCTTACTTGGCTGCGACCATTGAGCTCACTCAATTGTTGCTTCAACGCTTCAACCTTAGGCGAACCTAACTGATTTTCCCTGAACGCGACCTGTCGTTGCAGGTTCGATGAATCGACACAATCATCATCGACCAGCACGATCTTTCCAACACCAGAAGCAGCCAGGTAAAGAGCCGCAGCATTACCTAAGCCACCACAACCGATGATCAACACATGACTATTTAGTAGGTTGCGTTGCCCTTGCTCACCCACTTCAGGTAACGCAATTTGTCGTTGATAACGAATGAATTCAAAGTCACTCAGCATAGCTAGGCTCCTGCATAACCTCTTCCTTAAGAGTTGGAGATTTAGGTGCCATCAGTTTTTCGAAAAATTCGATCACTTTATGTGGGTCTTCCGCCAATGTAATCGCACGTACCACCGCCAAGCTCGATACCCCACACTCCCACACCTGCTCAGCTGTCGATTGATCAATACCGCCAATAGCAACCGTCGGATAACCGATGAGTTGTTCTGTGTATGGGATAGTATCAATCAGCTGTTGATACAGAGATAAACGAATTAAACCCTGAGGTTTCGATGGCATCTGTTTAGTTGTTGTTGGGAAGATGTGTCCCAGCGCAATATAGCTAGGGTTGATTTGAACAATGCGTAGCAACTCGTAATAGCCATGAGTCGAGAGACCGATCTTAATACCTGCTTGGCTCAACTGTGAGAGGTTTGATTCTTCAATATCCTCTTGCCCCAAATGAACACCAAACGCGTCATACTTGAGTGCAAGCTGCCAATAATCATTGATAAAAACCTGAGCGTTATGCTCTCGACCAAGCTCGATTGATCGCGCAACTTGTTGTTCTAAGTCTACTTGCTGAGGGTTTTTAATACGTAGTTGAACAGTGTTGATTCCGAGCTTGAGCAACCTTTCGATCCACTCAACATCATCAACCACAGGATATAGCCCTAGGCTACTCTTGCTCAATTCAGGGAACGAAAGTGATGTTCCTTGGTGCGCCCAACCAACACTAATATCCAGTCGCTCATTTTCCAAAACTGGAATTGGAAAGTTTTGGTAATGTGCTGGCCATGTTCCACGTGAAACATTAGACGATGCGCGAGCTAAAACTAATGAGTCCTCTAATGGGAATTCCAGAGCCAACAAAGTAAGTAACCAAGCAAAGTGGCCGCGATTATCTAACTCCTGATGAGCTGTAGTTTCACTCTTGATAGCACGATTAGCATCCCGGTGTGACCAGATATCCAGTACAGTTGAATCATCTGAGACACCGACATAGATGGTATTCGGAGTTTGTATAAAGGCATCACAAACGTCAGTTAGCGCGACTGAACTACTGTAATCAACAACGTGGTTCAGTTTCGCTAGCTGACACTCCGCCAATGAATCAACATCATGAGCAAAGCCAATAGATAACGCCTGCTGAGTGTCAACGATAGAGAAGTATTGAGTTGGGCTTACACCCAACTCAACTGCATCGGTTGCCAAGCCTTGTCGCTTAGCAACCAATAGACAGTTCTGCACCTCTCCCGTTAACTCAATATTTTGAGATGGGATGAGTATCTTCACTGTCATTATTCCTCTAATTGAGCTTCTTTTGCACCTACTGCAGGGTGGTAAAGTTCAGAGCCAGTATCACGGAACTCTTGTGATTTCTGACGCATCCCTTCCAGCGGATTATCTAGCATCTTAATCTCGATAGCCTGATCCGCGGCCACTTGTTCGGTGTCTTTCGCATACTCTCGGACTTCCTGAGAGATCTTCATCGAGCAGAATTTAGGTCCACACATTGAGCAGAAGTGAGCAACCTTACCGGATTCTTGTGGCAGAGTTTCATCATGGAAAGAACGTGCTGTTTCAGGGTCTAAAGCTAGATTAAATTGGTCTTCCCAACGGAATTCAAAACGTGCTTTAGATAATGCATTATCTCGGATTTGTGCGCCTGGGTGCCCTTTCGCAAGGTCAGCAGCGTGTGCAGCTAGCTTGTAAGTAATCAGGCCGGTCTTCACATCTTCTTTGTTTGGTAAGCCGAGATGCTCTTTAGGGGTTACATAACAGAGCATCGCACAGCCGTACCAACCAATCATGGCCGCGCCAATACCAGAGGTAATATGGTCGTAACCAGGAGCAATATCTGTCGTCAGTGGACCTAATGTATAGAAAGGCGCTTCATGGCAGTGTTCTAACTGCTCATCCATATTCTCTTTGATTAGGTGCATTGGCACATGACCTGGGCCTTCAATGATCACCTGAACGTCGTATTCCCAAGCGACTTTAGTCAACTCACCTAGAGTACGTAACTCCGAGAATTGAGCCTCATCATTGGCATCTGCAATAGAGCCTGGACGCAAGCCATCACCTAATGACAGGGCCACATCATACTTCGCACAGATCTCACAGATCTCGCGGAAGTGTGTATATAGGAAGCTCTCTTGGTGATGTGCAAGACACCATTTCGCGATAATAGAACCACCACGAGAAACAATGCCGGTCACTCGTTTGGCCGTCATCGGAACGTAGCGAAGCAACAAACCTGCGTGGATAGTGAAGTAATCAACACCCTGCTCTGCTTGTTCAATCAAAGTATCGCGCATCACTTCCCAGTTAAGGTCTTCCGCAACGCCATTCACTTTTTCAAGAGCTTGATACATAGGAACCGTACCGATTGGTACAGGGCTGTTACGTAAGATCCATTCGCGAGTCTCGTGAATATTACGGCCGGTAGAAAGGTCCATTACGGTATCGCCACCCCAGCGAGTTGACCATACTAACTTCTCAACTTCTTCTTCAATCGAAGAGCTTACTGAAGAGTTACCGATATTAGCGTTCACCTTCACTAAGAAGTTACGACCAATAATCATCGGTTCTGATTCTGGGTGGTTGATGTTTGAAGGGATAATAGCTCGACCTTCAGCAACCTCTTTACGCACGAACTCAGGAGTAATTTCTTTCGGCAGGTTTGCGCCAAAGTTATGGCCAGGATGTTGGTGGTTAAGCTGCTCATCAGCAAACTTCTGACGTCCCATGTTCTCACGTATAGCAATGTACTCCATCTCAGGAGTGATAATCCCCTGACGAGCATAGTGCAGCTGAGTAACACATTGATCGCCAGTCGCGCGACGAATTCTAGGTAGGTTGCCGTAACGAAGGTCGTCTAGAGTTTCATCTTCTAAACGTTCTTTAGTGTAAACAGAGCTTACATCGTCTAACAGTTCCGTATCACCACGCTCATCAATCCATTGCTCACGCAACTTAGGAAGGCCACTATACAGGTCTATTTGATGTGTCGGGTCAGTATAAACACCTGAGGTATCGTAAACTTGAATGGGTACATTAGGTTCGAATACAGGCTCTTTTTTGCTACCACCGACAAGGCTATCAGCGAGTGATATTTCTCGTACAGGGACTTGAATATCTTCTCGAGATCCTTGGATATAAGCTTTTTTTGAATTTGGATAAGGTTGTACGGATAAAGAATCGATGAAATTCTTCGCTTCCAGTCTTGCTTGTTTACGACTCGACATAGCATTTTTCCTTGGCTTTTAGCCATTATTTATAGGGATAAAAATGCTTGACGGATTAGATGCTACAAGAGGGATCACGGTAAGAAATACAGTTGTGATCTGGAGATAGATCTCTAGAGGGATTCTAGTTAGATATCTACTCTTGTTCCCTTCGCAGGTATTAGCCTGATCAGGTTCAACGGATCCCGAGTTAACGGTCTCAGCCATATGGCACTCCGACAAGTTCGATCGAGTATATAAAAACGGCTTGGATAAACCAAGCCGAGTTGTTAACAAATCGTAAGAAAGTTTTAAGACTTTATCAAAAGTTGGAAGCCGATCCATGCTGCTGAGATGCTGAGAACCACGTTGAGTAACACATTGAGTCCCATCTTAAAGAAAGCACCCTGCTGCATAAGAAGCACGTTATCCATCGAAAATGTAGAAAATGTAGTCAGTGCTCCAAGGAAACCAAGACCGATAATTTGTCTCCATGGTTCTGTCGCAACCATCTCATTCTCAAACGCTGCGATGAGTAAGCCCATAATTAAAGAGCCAATCACGTTAACAGTTAGCGTACCATAAGGAAAACCACGCCCTAGCATCACCACACATAACTCTGAAATCAAATAGCGCGAACAAGCACCAAATGCGCCACCAATGGCAATAAAACCTAAAATAGATAACTGACCCATGAATCCTCCCAAACAATAATCCCTATATTCTAGCTTTAACGCCGATAAAAGCGAGGGTAGAAACTAAGAATGCATGCGCAAATATTAAACGTTACAGGTGTCACTTAACTTCGATATATCCCATTAAACCCGTTTTCATGTGTTCTATAACATGACAGTGATACATCCAACGTCCTGGGTTGTCGGCAACAAATGCAGCTTTAGCTCGACCATTCTTTCCAAGTAACACAGTATCGGTATGGAAAGGTTCTTCAATTTTTTTACCATCAAGTTCCAATACAGTGAATGTATGACCATGAATATGAATCGGGTGATGATATTGAGTGACGTTCTTAAGATCGAATATGTAAGTCTTACCTAGCTCTAAAGTCGCCAACGGCTCAGGGATATTGTCTTTGCTCATCCCCTCCCACGCTCGTTTATTAGTAAGCCAAAATTTAGGCATCGATTTACCATCTTCAGATACAGGTGAAACCGCACCCTCCCACTCGAACACGAAATCGATCTCTTCAGCATTAGCAAGATCTAGGTTAGGTACTGGATTCAATGGTAATAATGGTAACACTCGCTCTTGAGAAAATGCTGAATCTACGACTTCAAGTTCACACAAAGAAAGAGGGAAACGCCCCTTCATTTGGAGAACGTTAACTCGCTCACCAGCTTTAGGAGCGATCAGTCCGATATCAACACGCATCCCTGGACCAATTTTATGTTGAGTCAGTTTGTAAGGCGTTTTCACAGGGTTACCATCGATGGCAATCACCCAAGCCTCAGCCCCTTCGATAGCAATAGGATAAGTGATCGTATTATCGACATTAGCAATACGCAGTCTAGTCGCGGCATACTGCTTCAACTGATATACGGGTTCATGAACTCCATTAACACTACTCCACTCACCAGGAGTGCCCATACGAGCACTGAGTCGAGGAATCATTAAGTCTTTCCATTGACCCTGCTTGTCGATATGCCAATGTTTAAGCATCAATGCGTGTTCTTCGTCAAACAGCACGGGAGTGCTTTCTTCTACGATAATTAGGCCAACTAAACCCATACCAAGTTGTTTAACGCTATTCATATGTGGGTGATACCAAAATGTGCCAGCATCTGGCGGCGTAAACTCATAAATGAATGTTTCACCTGGCATAATCGGTGGCTGACTTAAGAAGGGAACACCGTCCATTTCGATAGGGATTCTTAAGCCATGCCAATGGATAGTCGTCGGCTCTGATAGCTTATTCGTAAAACGAATTGTGACCTTTTCACCCTGTCGACATCGAATCGTCGGAGCTGGGATCTGCCCATCAAAGGCTAAGACATTGGTATCAAATCCCGCGACTAACTCAGCTGTTGAAGGTTCAGCAGTTAAGTCATAAACATACTTACCTTGCTCATCAACTGACCGGTTAATTGAGCAAGCGGGTAGAACAGTGAGTGCTGATATAGCGAGAGATGATTGAATAAACTTACGACGGGAGATATCCATATTTGTTGCCTTTTAGTAATAACGACCAAAATGTAACAAAATATTGAGAATAATTCTCATAAAGAAGTGGGGATTGTGCTGTTGATTGTTTATAAAAGAGGCAGGGATAAGTAAGCACTTACCCTTCTATGGTCAAATATCATCCAAGGCAAGAAGTGACAGCTTAAATATCCCACATATAGAAAACCAAAAGACCTTCCTGTTCGACTAGATCTTCGAACTACTACGGAAGCGTGAAGGTTCGAATATCAACATATCCAAACTAGAAGAATTAAGTGAAACCATTAATAAGTAGAAGCTACAACATTTCTGCTGGGACGCGTAGTCTGGAGCCTTAAATTTGGCAGCATGGACTGAGCCGGCATTCAAAATACTCGGTCGGACTGGTGTAAAAAGTAACAGGTATAAAAAATCCCCAGCATTTCTGCTGAGGCTTCAAATATGGCAGGAGTAGAGGTTTAGACTCCCAACACGCGCTGTTTTGGTAAGTCGGGGAATCCGCTGCTCTGCTAATGGTGTATTATAAGATTCATAAAACAAAAAGGCTCTAGCATTTCTGCTAGAGCCTTAAATATGGCAGGGGTGGAGAGATTCGAACTCCCAACACGCGGATTTGGAATTCTACAAAACCAACAATAAAAACAGAACGTTATGGTCATCAAAAAACCAAACAACTCGTATTTCCGTATATTTCGGTATTTTATTTAGCTACAATTCTATAAGTTAGACTCATTTAAGCACTCGGAATTTTCTGACTCACTTTTGCCCCAAAGTGAGCCAGAGAGGGATTGAACTCAGTTTAAAACCCTGCAACTTGCCTTACTTTCGCTTAACTATTTTTAAGGCCTAGTAGCAGAGAAGTGAATATTGCTCTCTGGTCTTGTAGGCTCTCGAAGTATAGCTGATCTAACTCTTCTACCTGAGCGATGGCTTTTTTCGTTAGAGATTCTCCAGTTTTCGAGAGTTTGAGCGAAAAACTACGTGTATCTCTAACGTCTTTATCTTTAATTATGATCTCATTAGCGACTAGAGTCTTCATCGACTTGGATAGTGTCATCTTATCCAAGCCAGTGATATTGACTATTTCTGCTTGTGTTGTTTCGTTTTTATGCTTGTTACACCATAGTATGGAGGCGAGTATAACAAACTGAGTATGATTAATATTTAGAGGCTTGAGGTGCTTCATTACCTCTGAATGCCATTTATTGTAAACAACCCAGAGCTGTAGACCTACGCTGTTCGAAGGGAGCTCGTGCTTAAACATTGTGTTCAGCCCTTTTTTTTAGTCCTTCAAGAGTAGACGGTAGACCTTTATAGATTTTCTTTCCAATGATTTTCCCAAACAAAAAACTAGTTAAACCTGAAAACTTAACTCTATGAATTACTTGAGTTGCTTTTCCATTGACCTGCAAATGATGCTCAAATGATAGAACGCAGAATGGTAGTTTACTTGTTACAGTAAAGTGCTTATTTGGTATAGCATCTGCAATTACAATCTGTGATTTAGGTCCATTACTCGGCTTCAGAATACCTTTAGTACCGATCTTGAATTCTCCCATGAGATGAGAGTAGTCAACTTCTTCATCCCATTGACTCCAATTTTCGACATCGGTATATAACGAATATATGTCTTGAGGTGAGGCTTCAATGCAAATACGTTCTTCAAAAATCATTCTGTTCCATCTCGACTGGAAGTTAGTAAACTAGTTTACTATATTTTGTTGTGGGCATGTTTGCAAGAGCAAGTAAGTGTATTTGAATAGGAGGTAGGAGTGCGC
>NZ_JBGONI010000042.1:0-35710 GCF_041439035.1 Vibrio sp. 1F263
CTAAAACCTTATAGACCGTAGTCCTACTGCACTCTAACTCTTTACTGATCGCATGCTTGTTCATTCCTCGGTCTGCAAGCTCTTGAGTACGCGTATGAAGCGTCTTATTAGGAAATCGGCCAAGATGCCGTCCTTCAGAGGGATTTAGAAGAAGAAAGTGAGTGATTTTTGCGATCTCGTAGCTATTAGAGAAAGGAAGTGTGCAAAAACCACTCAAAAGTTGGCTATAACATATTGTGCATTAAACACAAAAACGACTCCTTATTGAGAGCCGTTTTTATTGGGATTCTACTTTTACTATTTGGTGTTCTTTATATTTTTCTCATTAACAATTAAGCTTGTGTTTTAAATGGGATAATTGGTGTTTCTATTTCCATGCTTTCAGCTTCCCAAGTATCTAATTTAGCTTGCATCATAATCCAAATGCCAACGCCAGTTCCGGTCGTTTCTGCTAGGCGTCTAGCCATTGCATGTGAGCATTTGGCTTTACCGTTAACAAATTCACTTAGTGCTTTTCTTGTTACACCTAAGTTCACTGCTGCTTCGGTAATTGATATTCCTCTTTCATCCAAAATAGTGTGTTTAAAAAACTTACCTGGATGTGATGGTTTTCTCGTCATTCTCATTTCTACTCTCCTAAAGCCTACCTTGTATGTAACGAGATAGACTAAGGTCACATATATCGTGACCCGTAACCTAATCTTTTATTAGGCAGCTATCGGGCTTTTATTTTTTTCCCGTGATAATCGATATAATCAAGAAATTCAGCGCCTTCATCTTGTATTTGAAAAGTTATTCGCCAATTTCCATTAACTTTTATACTGTAAACCCCTTTACCAGAACCTTTCTTTTCAGAAAATTTATCTCTATAAATTGCTTTCAGATCTTTAGGGTGGTGTGAAGCATCGACAGCATCCAGTATAAACGCAATGCTATCGATGTGATTTGGGTTTAAGCCACTTTCGTTTCCGTCATAGTAAAATTGCTTAAGCCCTTTATGCGAAAAATTTTTGATAGCCAAAATGAGATCCTCCATAGGCAGTTGTTAAATATTTTCATTAAGCTAATGATATCCATTTGATATTCCTTTTTAATTTTTTTTGTTATCAAAGAACTCGTACCTAGCTATTGAATATATTTTGCCTACGCAGTTCACATAGAGGTCGGTATTTGCAACCTTTACAATGTAACCCGTAACGTAACAGGTGTCAATCATTTATCTTTACACCTTCTAGAACTTTATAAACAGTAGTTCGACTGCATTCTAACTTTTTACTGATCGCATGTTTATTCATACCTTGCTCTGTAAGGTCTTGAATGCGTTGATGAAGACTCTTATCAGGAAATCGCCCGAGGTGCCTACCTTCAGAGCGTGCACGCTCCCTTCCCTCATTACAGCGCTGTAAGATTCGTTTTCTTTCCATTTCAGCAAACGCCGATATGGTCGTGTAAATAACTCGACCTACATCGCTATTGATATCTAAATCCCCCAAGTCATGAAACACCAAACCCGCTTTCTTTTGCGCTAGTTGATCGGCAATTTGCAAAGCATCGATGGTATTTCGAGCAATGCGGTCGACTTTGGTAACATGAATAACATCTCCCTCCCTTGCAAAATCCAGCAACAGGTTAAGCTGTTCTCTATCAGAGGATTTACCGCTCGCTTGCTCTTGGTAAATTTTTTCACAACCAAGACGTTTAAGTTGTTCAAGTTGAACATCGAGCGTTTGGTCTTGGGTGCTAACACGAGCATAACCAATTTTCATGGAATGAACCTTAAAGTGAACTTAAAGATATTGATACACAAGTGTACATGTTCACTTTAAATTATAAAGATTAACTGAACAGTTATTAAATGATTGTGAGCAATGTCCATAAAGTTACTAGCCCAGCGATGAACAATGGCTAAAAGCAGCCAACGAAAAGCTCTACAACGCTCTGACATGCGGTAGTTGCAGCTCTTGCTTAGTTAAGACTTACTGAAATTGCTTCATCAAACGTTGTAATGCTTTTATTCGATCAACCAATACGCCCGTGCGTTCGATTGATGTTTGAGAGGTCGCTGAAGTTTCGTTTGCTAGTGCTTTGATGTTTGAAACGTTACGATTTACTTCCTGAGTTACTATCGCTTGTTGGTCAACCGCTGTGGCGATTTGCATGCTACTGTCTGAAACCATGTTTAGCTTATCAGAAATAGCTTGTAAGACATTACCACTCTCATTTGCTTGCTCTTTGCATCGAACTGACAACTCACCACCTTTCTCCATTGAATTAACGGCACGGTTTGCTGTTTGCTGAAGCTGTGCAATCATAGAGTGAATTTCATTCGCAGACTCGCCTGTTTTCGAAGCTAGGTTCCGTACCTCATCGGCAACAACTGCGAAACCACGACCAGCTTCACCAGCACGGGCTGCCTCAATTGCAGCATTTAGAGCAAGAAGATTGGTTTGCTCTGAAATAGTTGTAATTAGCTTAAGAATCGTTTCAATTTGTTGGCTGTCTTGTGCAAGTTGGGTGATGATAGAACGAGTCTGTGCCAGTTCATGGGTTAATGAGTTGATCTCATTAATTGTGCTCTTAATACTTCGAAGTCCTTCTTTTGATTCATTATCTGCTTCCTCAGCTAGTTTGGAGGCATTGCCCGCTGATTTGGCCACATCATCAATCGAATGGCTAAGTTCTTCAATAGCAGTAGCTACTTGTTCAGTTTCATGGCATTGGCGGTCGAGGCTTTGTCCTACGGATTGAATGGTGCCGAGCTCGTCTTCAGCAGAAAGTAAGATATCACCTGAAGTTTCTGTTGCTCTGGCACAGACCGCGCGAAGTTCAGCACTTTTCATCATTAGTGCTAATTCAAGGCGCGAGTAATCATCAAAGTGATCTGCGTATAGCATTTCCATCAGGGGGTTGTCATAGATCGACTTTGCCAACTCTTTAGCGATGTTGAAGCGGTGTCTCTGTATAAACACCAGTGACATTAAAATCGTACTGATAAGCGCTATCGATAAGGCAGGAATGGTCGGTTGTATCGTCGCTGATGCTATAGAAATAAGAGCGAGAATGGTACTAAAGGCAGCTGCAATATTGTGAAACGCGACTCTTGGCTTAACTTTATAAGCGCCAGTATTTATTTTTTGATAGAGCTTGGTTGCTCGATCGGTCTGCGCTTCGGTAGGCTTAGTTCGAACAGATTGATACTCAATTGTAGAGCCATCTACACCTTTGATAGGGGTGACGAAAGCAGATACCCAATAGTGCTTTTCTCCCTTACATTGATTTTTTACTAGTCCCATCCAGCTTTTGCCAGATTGAAGATAGTCCCACATCTGTCTAAATGCCGCTTTTGGCATATCTTTGTGGCGTACCAAATTGTGAGGGTTGGCAATCAGTTCTTCTTCACCATATCCAGCTATATCGCAAAACTCCTGGTTAGCATAAGTTATGTAGCTTTTAGGATCGGTGGTTGATATTAAATTTGCTGATTCTGGATAGTCATTGTTGAGCTGTTTGTCGTTCACTATTAACGGGTCTCTCTATTTCTTATATCTAGAACATCTGCGTCATCGAAATATATGTCTTTACCATTCGATGCTTGCTATATTCATAACTTATAAGCATTTATGCTACGCTATACATAAGTGTTTGAAATATGATGTAGATCAAATAGTAGACTTATTTATAAAAAGCTTAATGAATCACCTCAAAACTGTCGGCAAGCGGACAGATGGTAGCGACTAAAAGATAGTCGTACCGAGCACTAAGGAAGTTTGGCAAAGAGAGAATAAACTAAGAACAAAATCTGAAATTGAAGCATGGATTAGATTCCTCATTCTCGCGAAGGGAAAGCCTCCGAAGCTACTAGATTCAATGAAATAGTATTTACTCTAGCTTGCTTTGTGGCATTTTCGAGCTAGAAAATGCCATGTGTTAAAATTCAGATTGTGACGTTTTTGGATATTTCTGTGTCAGTGATTTTGCTAAATTAGCAACTCATGAATAACTACAGGTATGGAAAGTCATTGACTTGGTGCCCAGCGTGAATAGACCAGTTCAAGGCGCAATGCCCCTCTTTACTTAATAAAGTGGCTTCGGGCTTGTTCAACACTAGGGATTTAGGGTTGGCTGCGCAACACTTTAATCCTTATTTGTTAGCGGTTTTGTCGCAAATCTAGTTAGAGGCGTGACAGACCAACTCTACAGATACAATTATATTACGAGTGCGTAGAATCTCTCAAAGGCCATCTGACCTTCAACATCTATCTGCTCTTGTTTATACATCGTCCACACTTCTCGTCCATGCAAACTTGCCAAGGCTCCTTCCATTGACTTCCAACCTAGTGCTTGACGTGTTTTCTGCTTCACCCATACGCCACGAGTCAGACACCGGCTTCTTTCTACGCCTCCCTCTATGCTCCAATACTGGTGTAAATTTGATAACCCAACGATTAATAGTAGCGTGATCCACAACGACTCCGCGCTCTAATTGTATCTCTTCAATTTCACGATAACTGAGTTTATAGGCGAGATAATAACGTACGGTTTCGAGAAGAACTTCAGAGGGAAAGTGGCAGCCTTTAAACATTAAGAATCAGTATCATGAATAGAAATTAAGCAAATCTTAACTTAAAGGCTCAAAGTTTGCGACAGAACCGAGATTTGATATAACGTCTAAGCGTGTGTGAAGCCAAAGTCTAATTGGCAACCACACGCCTTAGCGTATTTCATTAATGTTTTAATAGTGGGGTTTCCTGTTCCCTTTTCGAGCCTAGAAACATTAGATTCTTTAGTACCCATGCGCTCTGCTACTTCTTGCTGGGTTAGCCCCGAAGACTCACGCATAGAAAGGAGAGTATTGATAAACTTAAACTCTGGCTCAAGCGCGTCATACTCTGCTTTCACTTTGGGGTTCGATAACGCTTTTTTCTTTAGAGATTGTAAGCTACTCATTTTTTAACCTCTTTCATTCTTACTTTGGCTAAAGTTATGTCTTTCTTAGGTGTTTTCTGGCTCTTTTTAACAAAAGCATGAAGCACGTTGATATTTTTACCTTCTAAATAACAGAACAGGCCACGACCAATACAATACCCTCTTGAGCTTTCGCTCGAATCTCAAACAGTCCATCACCCATTGATTTTGTGTGGGGTTCTCCAAGGTTTGCCCCATGTCCCTCCATAAGTTCAAGCAGCTTTAACATTCTTGCTTGCACCTTAGGCGGCCTATCTAAAATAGCTTCTTCGACACCATCATAAAGTTGAAGGTTCCAACTCATCGTTGTGTACCTACGTTTATTATTATAGTTAGGTGAGCTTATCATATATGATAAGCTCACCTATATCAAAAAGCCACATCAGCAATGGCTAATATACATACTGTATTCGTCTCTATCAGCCTCAATGTAGTTTCGAGAGACTTGTTACCTAACATGAAATGAGAACCTCAAACAAACGCTATCGAAAAGGACTCACGATAGAGCAACACATTGAACGACTAACCCAATTCAAATTCCTATCTAAACGCGGGGTCAAAATCATGCTTTCAGGGTATCCGGCCGAATTATACGACTCGCTATTAACGGACTGGCGGACGTATGAGTTTAACGTGATGACACGGGGTGGTGTGAGACGAGAAAAATTGTGGATGAATTACGAAGCCGATAGTTTGCACTGGTCAGCTTATGCAGGGGTTAACTTTACCGACCGACTACGCATTAAACGAAAAGCCCAACGATGGGCTAAAAACTACCAAGCGTTAGAGCCAAAAGAAAGACTAGCAGTGTTGGCCGCTATGATGGAAGTAGAATAGACAGATTTAACTGTGTTGGCCACAGTGCAAAAGTTAGGAAAAAACGCTCCTTTCACTTAAGAGCAGGTAAATGACACACTCTTTGAATGACTCACTTTAGTTTCTCTCAAGATATTCAACCAACTTGACGTACTCTTCTATGGTGAATGGTTCTGACGAATTTAAAACGGTTCGCCTAATGAGCTCCTTGGTCATGTTAAGAGAGCAATTGAGATATTGTTGGGTGACAAAGATCAGTTTCGAAAAAGACGGATTATTGATCACCAACGAATTTTCCCTCTCTACAATCGCTTTGCTGCAATCTTATAAACTTGATTACGCTCACGCTTACCAACTGCCACTACAGAAACAATCACTTCTTGATCTCTCACCTGATAAACAAGTCGATATCCCGCACTTCTCAGTTTTATCTTGTAACAGTCTTGCATGCTGCTTAACTTTGCCGATGACACATATGGATTTTCTAGACGTTCAATCAGCTTCTTTTTAAACTGAGATCTAATGGTGCTCTCCAACTTGTACCACTCTTTCTCAGCCTCAACCTTGAAAACTAACTTATAAGTCATCGATGCTGATCTCTATTTCTTCTGAATGTTCACGCTCTTTAACTATCTGAGTAAGCTCAATATCTTCCAGTTTATCCATGAGCATTTCATAAGCATCAGCAGGAACGCAGTAAAATGCAGGTTGATTGCGATTCAATACTGCAACGGGAAACCCATCGGCTTGTTCAATGACTGCCATAGGGTTTTTTTTCAGCTCGCTAATACTAGTTGAGTTGTCAGCGAGAATGGGACGAACAGTTATCATAACTTAATCCTTAATGACCATTTAACAATACCAACAATAAGTCTTTAAGGTTATAAAGTCAAAAAAGACCTGTTAACAGGTCTCAAAAACACACTCGTTATTGTCGATGAGTATAGGCAGGGCATGTGTGCAAATTCCTATTTACACGAAGATACACACACGCTAACGGTGGAAAGCGTAGAAATCAATGTTCTAGATACTGGTGCTACTAGGTTTGGGGGAAAACGGATAAAGCACAAGCTCTTGAAAAACACGGTCAGTATGTGCTGGCGACAAGTTATCGTAGCCAAGAAATATCTGTCTATTTTTATGAACTTCGACCATACAATAAGCTTGTCGCTAACAATCTCAAGTATTGATATTAACCCACGACCCGTTAACTTTTTTGGCAACAAGAATGCCCGCTACATCAAATACCTGAATAAGAATTGATTCATTATTTTGAGCGGCATTAGACGCCGACGTTTTTACACCTTTCATTCCTTTCATATAGCCACTGTACTCGTTGAGTATAACATCACCAATAGAAAGCTTAACGTTATAAAAAGCCATATCTACATCTCCTTACGGGACGAATTGAGGTGTAAATCCCTTCTCGATTGCAGAAGCCGCTCATATTTAGCACTCAATGTTCCCCTGTTCATTCCCAAGAACCTTGCGGCTTTGGTTATATTTCCTCTCGTATGTATAACCGTCTCGTCAATAAGAAGCTCCTCAACGACTTTCATCACGTAGCTTAAGTCATGTGTAGCCATTGTAGAGCCTACCTCTACTAACTGAGCTTGGATTAACTCTCTAATTTTTGGTTGATCTATCAAGTGACTATTCCTTCCTATGCAGCAACAAATGAATCACTTCATGCTCATCAACAAAATCGACTTCGACGCGATAAGTGCCTTTGCTTTGTACTGAATCAATCAAAGCTTTTAATCGGTGAGTTTTCACGGTCATTGCCAGTGGTTTGATTTGAATATTTTCAGCATCAAATCCTTTTTCGATTTCTTCCTGCGTCATATATAGGGTATCCACTTCCATTGCTTCATTCGTGTTTTCTAGCATAGAGGGAAATTGGTGTTGTTCAAAAATATCGGTCAGCATGATGTAAAGCTCATCAGCCTGCGAAAAACGGGCTTGATAGCTCAAATTAACGTCATTCATCTCCCACAACCTTTGTTCAAGGTTGCCGCCGGCATGTCGACCAATACTCAGCATCGTTTTAATTTCTTTTCTACAGTTCGCAAATTGGGTCTGTTTAACTTTAGGTTTGATGAACTTCACCAAATATTCATTTCTTTTTTTTACTGTCCAGTACCCACCATCGTTTTTAATCGAACAATACAAAGCAAGAAGCGCGTTGGTCACGAGTTCATTGAAGGCTTGGAAATATTTCAGCTTACGACTCATATTTATACTTAGAGGTTGAGAATAGAGTAATGTTATCAGAAACCTGTTAGCCCTTACAGAATCTGGCTAGAGAGCAAACTATGGCCTGACTGCTGAAATGGTGAATGGTTCTGACAAATTTAAAACGGTTCGCTTAATGAGATCATTGGTGATGTTAAGAGAGCAATTGAGATATTGTTGGGTGACAAAGATCAGTTTCGAAAAAAACGGATTATTGTTCACTAATGGCTTTCTCCCTTTCACTCGAACTTCAGAACGCTCGACCACGTGATCACCCTCTCCGTCCTCGGTACACACCCATTCATTTATATTCAAGTTCAAATCCAATAAGATAGATTTGTGCTGGTTGCTATATGCTTGCATGTAGAGACAGTGCAAAGCCGACAAGCAATCGCGCGTCAGTTTTTACATTCAACGGCAAATTCAAAGTTTAAACGCATAGGTCCAATTAAGCTCCATTATTTTTTCCAGTCACGCCATAAACTTAATGTTTAACTGACTATAACTGTCTGATTAATTGTTTAACTATTTTCATCTAATCATTCCTTGGTTTCCCTATCGAGAGCACCAAAAAGATTTCAGCTTACTTGATATTACTCTCGTCATGAGAGCGTCTAGCTCGCTAGCAAGATCTCGGAAATAAGCCGCCCATAATTTAGTCTGCTTTTTAGACAACTTCACCTCAGCAAGTAACTCATCAATTGAAAACTTTCGCTCTGGGATATCAGGAGAAAGATAAAGAGTCAGCTTTCCCACCTTAGTCATTTCTAGATGGGGAGCCAATTGTAGTGGTCTAATGATCCCGGACACCAAATTAGGTGGTAAAGTCTCCACCATAAAAGAAGACTCCATTTTTATTCTTGATTTTTTAATGCTAACAAAAGATCCCGCATCAGGATCAATTTTTAAATAAAGTCTGATAGCGGTCAGCTAGATTGAAATCAAAAAGCTCTAGTTTTGAGACTTAGAGGGCGAAATCGAGTCGAAATGAAAACGCATCACAAGTGTTTAACATTTAACAGAAAACTGTAATTAACTTTCAGAAGGGAAATCTAGAGTATGGAAAGAGAAGAGGCTGACTTTCGAGCGGTTGTAGCTAGAGTCGTCCCCTACCGCGCAAAAGCCAGCCTAATTTTGTCAATTTAACATATGCTCGATAATACAATCCAAGAAAGAAGCACCGTACGGTGACTAATTTAGGTTCTGTCGCAAACTTTGAGGATTTAAGTTAAGGTTTGCTTGATTTCTACTCATGAAACTGATTCTTAATGTGTAAGGCTGTCACTTTCCTTCTGAAGTTGTTCTTGAAACCGTACGTTATTATCTCGCCTATAAACTCAGTTATCGTGAAATTGAAGAGATACAGCTTGAGCGTAGAGTTGTTGTAGATCACGCCACTATCGATCCGTCGATAAATTTGGAAACGTGATCGATTACTACCTTAGCCCGAACCGTGATGAGGCAGCTGCCAAAGCCTTTCTGAATAAGGCCATTGCACAAAATGGTTTACCAAGCAGGTTACAGCCAAGCAATAAACTTGCGCGGGACAAGAGTGAAGAACTTGGCCCCCCTAGTGGCTGCCATACATCCTCAAACAAACAGTCCATTTCCTGGTGTCGTGGGAGAAGCGAACGGCCATGTCATTGATTTTCTACTCTGCGATCGCCATGATGAGAAAGCGGCTCGCGCCTTCTTTACCAAGGCAATCGGCTATAATGGTTTATCAGAAAAAGTGGTTATCGATAAGAGTGGTACCAACGCGTTAGCGCTGCATAACATCAATGTTCAACTCTGGCTGACGGAGAAGAGACTCAACTTGATTGAAGTATTTCAAGTTAAATATCTGAACAATATAGTTGAGCAAAGTCACCGGAAAGTGAAAGGTAAAATACATCAGTGTTTAGGGGGGAATTTGTATGAGAGAGCCAGTTCCACCCTGGCAGGCGTGGAACTGTGGTCGATAATTAAAAACGGACAGCTCGATAATCCTGAAGGCTTATCTGCTTGGGAGCAATTTTACGCACTAGCAGCCTAATTACATCTAAAAACCAGTACACTTATACTTCATCATAATTTTGCGATACAACCCCACATTATACGGCTTTGGCTCTAGAGCTGGTTTTGTTCATTTTACTTTAAATGACTAAAGCGTTGCTCCAAATTGTTCTAACAACTCACGTTGTGCATCGGTTAGATTTTTGGGTATTTCAACTTGAACCTCCACCAATAGATCGCCCGCTTCACCTTTACGACTTGTCACGCCTTTCCCCGTCATCTTGAATTTACGCCCTGTTTGAGTACCCGCTGGAATTTTGAGTTTAAAGCGACTGTCTAACACATTCACCGTAACTTCCCCCCCTAAAGCCGCAGTAACCATATCAACTTTGGTGTGACAAATAATGTCATTACCATCGCGGTCTAGAAACCCATGTGGTCTGGTTTCAATAATGAATAATAAATCCCCCGAAGGACCACCATTAACGCCTAAACCACCTTTACCGGAGTAACGTATCTTTTCACCATCTTTAATACCCGAAGGGATCTTAACTTTGATTTTTTTCTGTTTACCATTGATTAGCAATTCGACCGTTTTTTCAGCCCCTTGAACCACATCAATAAAGTCTACAGTAAGCGTATATTGGTGATCTTGACCTTTTTGTCCGCGTGGGCGCCCGTGTCCACCACGAGTTTGTGAGAAGAGATCCTCAAACCCTCCACCAAAGCCGCCACGTTGGCGGAAGGCATCACTAAAGAAGTCTTCGAACCCACTGTGACCACCAAAACCACGATTCTCAGATTCAGTATGACAAAATTGGTCATACTGAATGCGCTTTTCTTTGTCTGTTAAAATTTCATAAGCATCTTTTACTTCTTTGAAATTCGCTTCTGCTGTCGCATCTCCGGGATTTTTATCGGGGTGATACTTCACCGCCAACTTCTTGTAGGCTTTTTTAATCTCTTTCTCCGAGGCTCCCTTAGATACACCTAGCACGCTGTAATAATCTCGTTTTGACATGCTAAAAACTCACTCAATTTCTCATTCAAACAAAAAAGGGCGTATGAGTGACCTCTTACGCCCTGAATACCAATAAGTTCACGTCTCCATGATACATAACTCAACGTTTAACAGCTCGAAAGCAATTATCCGTCAGTGGCGTTACTTCATTTCTTCAAACTCAGCATCAACAACATCGTCGTCCTGCTTAGGTTGTTCATCAGCTTGCTGTGCTTGTGCTTTCTGTTGAGTAATTTCCATTAGCTTTTGAGCTGCTTGCATAAGTTCTTGAACTTTAGCGTCGATCACTTCTTTTTCGTCACCAGACTTAGCTAATTCTAGAGCTTCGATAACCGCTTCGATTTTAACTTTCTCGTCTGCAGGTAGAGCTTCACCCGCTTCTTCTACTTGCTTCTTAGTACCGTGAATCATTTGGTCAGCTTGGTTACGTGCAATGACTAGCTCTTCGAACTTCTTGTCCGTTTCTTTGTTAGCTTCTGCCTCTTGTACCATTGCTTCGATCTCTTCCTCAGACAAACCACCTGATGCTTGTATCGTGATCTTTTGCTCTTTACCTGTTGCTTTATCTTTAGCAGATACGTTCAGGATCCCATCCGCGTCTAGGTCGAATGTTACTTCGATTTGTGGCATGCCACGTGGAGCTGGTTGGATACCTTCTAGGTTGAACTGACCAAGAGACTTGTTGTAAGTCGCTTGCTTTCGTTCACCTTGAAGAACGTGGATAGTTACTGCGCTTTGGTTGTCTTCAGCTGTAGAGAACACTTGCACCGCTTTAGTCGGGATAGTTGTGTTTTTCTCGATAAGCTTAGCCATTACCCCGCCCATCGTTTCGATACCGAAAGAGAGAGGAGTAACGTCAAGTAGTAAAACATCTTTAACGTCACCAGCTAGCACTGCACCTTGAACAGCAGCACCCATTGCAACAGCTTCGTCAGGGTTCACATCTTTACGTGGCTCTTTACCGAAGAATTCAGTTACTTTAGCTTGAACCATAGGCATACGAGTTTGACCACCCACTAAGATAACGTCAGTGATTTCGCCTACAGATAGGGCAGCATCTGCAAGAGCTACTTTTAGTGGCTCAAGAGAACGTTGAACTAGGTCTTCAACTAGAGACTCAAGCTTCGCTCGAGTCACTTTGATGTTCATGTGCTTAGGGCCATTCGCATCAGCCGTAACGTAAGGTAGGTTTACGTCAGTTTGAGTAGTAGAAGAAAGCTCGATTTTCGCCTTTTCTGCTGCTTCTTTAACACGCTGCATTGCTAGTGGATCAGTTTTAAGGTCGATACCTTGCTCTTTTTTGAACTCATCTACTAGGTAGTTAATCATGCGGTTATCGAAATCTTCACCACCAAGGTGAGTATCACCGTTAGTTGAAAGAACTTCGAAAGTTTTCTCACCTTCTACTTCATCAATTTCGATGATAGAGATATCGAATGTACCACCACCAAGGTCGTATACAGCGATAGTGCGATCACCACCTTGCTTGTCTAGACCGTAAGCTAGAGCAGCAGCAGTTGGTTCGTTGATGATCCGTTTAACATCTAGGCCTGCGATACGACCAGCATCTTTCGTTGCTTGACGCTGAGCATCGTTGAAGTAAGCAGGAACAGTAACAACTGCGCCAGTTACTTCTTCGCCTAGGAAGTCTTCAGCTGTTTTCTTCATTTTCTTAAGAACTTCAGCAGATACTTGAGGAGCAGCCATTTTTTGGCCTTGCGCTTCAACCCAGGCATCACCGTTGTCAGCCTTAACAATGTTGAAAGGCATGATTTCGATATCGCGTTGAACTTCTTCATCTTCAAAACGACGACCGATTAGACGCTTGATAGCGAATAGGGTGTTTTGAGGGTTAGTAACCGCTTGACGCTTCGCAGGTTGACCAACTAGCGTCTCACCTTCAGTGTATGCGATTACCGAGGCTGTTGTGCGTTCGCCTTCAGTATTTTCTAGTACGCGAGGTTTGTCGCCGTCAAGTACGGCAACACATGAATTTGTTGTCCCTAAGTCAATACCGATAATTTTACTCATAATAAGACCTCTCTTATTAAAATTATTTTTTCTAATGCAAAATATGTAATTCTATTCTTCTATATGAGTACAAGCGTTTAAGTCTTGCACTCTAGTGGTGATAAACAGCAATATTTTTAGACAAGGTTAGTAAAATCGAATACTAAAATCACCTTATCCGATCCTGTTTCCCCAGTCATTATTTGTGGATTGAGATCTGACGGGGTTGCATTGCTTCTGGGACTTCACGGACGAGGTCTACGTGCAGCAAACCATTTCCCATACTCGCTGCTTTAACGGTTACGTAGTCAGCCATCTGGAATTTACGTTCAAAGTTACGCTCTGCGATCCCTTGATAAAGGTAATTAGGTTTAGTTTCTACAGGCTGAACTTCACCGGAAACGATTAACATATTTTCGTTCTGGGTAAGAGTTAGTGCATCTTCAGAAAAACCAGCTACAGCCATCGTAATACGATAGTTGTTTTCGTCTTTCTGCTCGATGTTGTATGGAGGGTAGCCATTACAAGATGGCTTATTCGTGCTACTCTCCGCTAGGTTAAATAGACGTTCAAAACCAATGGCATGACGGTATAGCGGAGAAAAATCTACATTACGCATAATACTATCCTCATAAATAAGCAATAGTTCTTAGTGTTTAGTACACCAAGACCGGAGACAGACTCTATTGCACCACGTAGGCGCCGTAAGACATATGTTCCAGGTGTTAACAGGTTTAAGGAACTCGCTAATGTCGCATACTACAACGTCAACGTTCCTTGATTACAATTGCCCTAGCTTCCCTAAGAAGGCGAAGTGGGCAACTTAAGAACTTCATCTGTCAGTTCGTTTTTTTAAAATATTATCCCAAGAGAAACCTGTCAATACTAACATTAGGTTTTTTTGGTCATTTATAAATTGTTAATTTAGCAAAAGCGCTAGCTCGATTCTGTCAGATTCGATCTAACAGGTTCTTCGCTGGCTCATTCCTACACACAACCCAAATCGCGGCCTGGATCTGTCAGCATATAATGTATTTTAATGTGACACCCTAAGCGCCAAAACGCACATCAAAACAAAACCCTGAGCACTTAAACGTCCCCTCCCCCTTTGTCACAAATCGCAATGCTGGAAATACTGACCCGTAGTTGGTGTACAGAATGATGTGATCCGCTCGCTCGTGAAGAAACCATTCACCAAAGCCAGCGCCATTTAATTCGATGAAAAAGTCACGGATTTCATGGAAAGCAAAACGACGCGACCCCAATAGCGGAAACTGCTGCTTGATAGCTTCAACGAACCCTTGGTCTTTTAACGCTGCGATATCAGCCTGCTGCTCGGGCGATTGACGACGACTGAACATTTTCAAACGCTGGATTTTGGAAACCCAATCAGACTTTTTTTTCGCCTCATCACGACACTTTTTGACTTGAGAGCGCAACTTCAATACCGCCAAAGGACTAGAGATATCATTTTTTGGTGAGCTTTCGTGCCCCAGCGGCGAAACGCTGGTCGATGAATTTGAATTAGAGAGAGTTGGGATTGAGTTTTGTTGCGCCATGAGAATTTCCTTTCTGTTTGAGTATCACTTTTCGGAGCCGCTTGGCTGTCCGCTCTCTCAACATCGTTCTGCTTTGCAAGGGCGCACAGCGGCAAAGCCTCCCTTGAAAAACAGGTTGTGGGGAGAGACGGTTAACAGCCTGCGAACCCAAAAATGAAGCGAGTGAAAGAAATCGGCGCATAAGAAAACAAGCCCTTATTCGAACTTATTCAAAGACAGAGAGATCAACGAGGAGAGAGGACGAGGTGCCTCGAACGAAGAGAGAAGTGCCTTGGGTGATTGTTCTCAGGAACGTAGAAGCTCATCGAGCAGGCTCGATAAAGCAACTCAAGTTGTCGACAGAGGAGCAAAACGAAGGAATAAACCGAGCGGAGCGAGAACGTCCCAGTGAAGAAGCATCAACAACAGAACCACTCTATTAGAGATAAAACGAAGCACACGTGATAAAAATCAAGTGATAACGACCAGAAAATGAACCATGACCTATGTCCTTATACAATTCATCTCACCTTTCTCTTTGAGAAAGCGTTCATACCTCCTTTTTACTGTGCCACGATCGAGTCCCAATACATTTGCAGCATAAGTATAGTTTCCTAGGGAATGAATCATGCATTCATCCAACAGCCCCCCTCCACCGCTTTCATCACCACACTCATATCAGGATCGCTATTAGAACTGACATAAACCAACAATCGAGCAGCAAGACATTTCCGAACTTTCAACAGATCGACTAGCATTTGCTTTTCAGTCCTATGCAGTAGCAGATGAATAACTTCCTGATCATCAATATGACCCACTTCCACTCGATAGGTTCCTGTACCTTGGACTTTATCAATCAACGTATTTAATCGATGAGTTTTAACCTTCTTAGAAAAAGGTTTCATTTTCTAACATTGAGGCAAAACACTGCTGTTCAAAGAGAGCGGTCAACATGATGTAGAGCTCATCCTAATGAGTGAATTTGGCTTGATAATTGAGGTTAATTTCGTTCATTTGCCATAAATTTTCCTCTAGGTGGCCCTTGGCATTCCTGCCTATACTCAGCATGGTCTTCAGCTCTTTCTTACATTTAGAATATTGAGGCTGTTTTATCTTTGGCTTGATGAACTCTACCAAAAACTCATTTCTTTTTTTTGTAGGCCAATAGGCTTGGCTTTGGTCAAATGAATAATAACGAGAGGGGAGGCGTTTGAAATCGTTTGGTCTATTGCTTGATAGTACTTTAAGTTAAGGCTCATGAATGGTCGCTAACTCTTATAATCCGGTGGAAGAACGTCCGAAAAGCCTGAGCTCAAGGTAGTCAAGGTGATACAACCGCGCCTCAGCCCAAACATAATTAACAATTAAGGCGTGACTTGAACACGCTAAGAATAACAAGGTTAATCTCGTTATTTAAGTTTATTCAGTACGTTGAAGAATTCTTTGAATTCAACCGTAAATAGAGCACCGACTATTACTGGTAGACCGCTATTAAAAGCGGACCTGCTTAAATTTCCCAACGCCGATAGCAGATCGCTCTTTTAAAATCACGTCTAGTGCTCTCTCAAATACGTACTTATTGCCCTTAATTAAGTCTCGTGCACCACCACTGTTAAACCAGATGAAAGAATAATATTCAGAGTAATTTGATAAGGTTGTTTTGAAAACAACCCCCATTGTCCCCGTTTAGACACCCATCAAACTTAAACCTTTATTAATTAAAAATATTCTTAAAAGGTTTAATTTGTATCTTTAGTGCTTTATATTGGTTACATGAAATTAAGGCATTAAGGGCACCCAATGACCACCATCATCGATTCATTAGAACTTGTTTGTGAACGTATGCAGCAAGAGCAGTCAGATCTGAAAGCCGTTATCAAAGAGCGTATGCAGATCAAAGTAACTGATACAGAAATTGAGGGGAGTGTCGATAGGCTTATCTATAATCACTCATTGAAGAAGAAAGAGCTTCAAGAGCTGTTTGGCTTATCTCGTGTGACCTTCAATTCTAGAATAGATGAAGCAACCGAGCAGGGCGTCGTTGGCGCTCCTATTATCCAAGGACGCACTCACCTGTATAATCGCTTCGACGTCGCCAATATGATGGAGTTCATGAACTTTCCTAAGTACAACCAGCGCTTTGAACCGACAACCGTTGTAGTGGAAAACCATAAAGGGGGCACTGGCAAATCCACCACGACAGTAACCCTAGCGACCACTGCTGCGCTTGATCTTAATCTTAATGCACGCTGCCTAGTGATAGATTTAGATCCCCAAGGCTCAACAGGCCAAAACCTGATTCATCAAGCCGACGATGAATCAGTCTACATGACAGCTGTTGATATCGCGCTAGCAGGCCAAGAGCCCGAAGGTGATTTTTCTCAATACCTTAATGACTACCGTTATGACGAGTTAGTTAAAGCGATTCCGTTTAAGACTCACCTCCCTAACTTAGATGTGATTCCTGCCTTCCCATCAGACGAACGCTTTGTCGATTCTTACTGGGGGCAAGATGAAATAGGTCAACGGAATTTGCTGAGTGTGTTGCGTGAAAAAATCTTACCCATACTTAAAGAAGAGTACGACCTAATCTTCATCGATACGCCCCCACAGAACTCTCCAATTCTCTGGGCAGTGAATGAGGCGGCTGATGCGGTCTTGATTCCAGTCACCCCACGAGAGTTTGATTTTGCCTCAACGAGTAACTACATGGCCACTATGCCAGGTACATTTAGAGCATTACCATCACAAGGAAAAAATTTAAAGTGGGCTAAATTGCTTCCAGTGAACTTCGATGAGAAGAGCGCTCATGAAGTTAAAGTGTTTGATAAATTGCTGCGTGCGGCGCAAGGGCATTTATTATCAACAGCGATCCGTCACTCTGAAGCGTTTGTCGCGGCTGCGGAAAGCAACCGTACAGTACTGGATATTCGAAAATCAGAGCAGATTTGTAGTGGTAAACAATTTGATTTAGCTATGACATCGGTGAATGCCGTGTACCACCAATTCATCACTGAAATTAAGCAGCTAGCAACAAAAGGGCTATAACATGTTACGACCTCAAGACAAGCGAACCGGCTTTAACCAAGGCAATCAATTAGGAAAACGAGTTAAAGCCGAACCCCCTAAAAAAACATTCACGTTTGCTAGCGGTAAAACAGCCACTGCAGAAAGAGTGGTGGTTAAATCAGATGAACTTGAAGTTAAAACTGCAATTCACCCTTTAAATCCACGTCGCCAAGATTCGCTTACGCTTGATGCTGTGCGTGATATATTACCAAGCGTTCAGGAAGAGGGCGTACATACTGAAGGCGTCGCGACCAAAGACGGGCAGGGCACTTACCAGTTACTTGATAGCTCACGTCGCCGTTTCACTTGCATCCATGCTAAAAAAGATTTACCTCTATGGGTTATTGAAGGGGAGATCGACCAAGCTGATTTGCTCGCTTTTATTCAAACTACTCAATCTGTAAAGCGCTTGTCTTACCGAGAATTGGGAGCTGATTACAAAAGCGTGATGCAAGCACAAGGCTTTACGAAGCTCGATGAACTAGCTGACTATCTGAATATTGGACGTGAAACTTGCCGAAAGCGCTTTGCTGCAGCATCAGTTGATCAGCGTTTGATTGAGGTCTTTCCTGATTGCGAAGGGATCCCAAATGGTTACTACGCTAAGCTGGCTAAAGTGGAAAAGCAGTTAGATAAAGAAGGTACTACAACGGCACATTTCATCAGTTCACTTAAGGTGGATGTAGATAATTTAGTCTCTGTAGAAGATAAACAAAAGCAAGTTCTTGCTCAGATGGAGTCGAAGCTTTTAAAGGGTAAAGATAAAATAAGCTGGAAGACTAAACCATTAGCGCTGTTCGATGACAAGAACAAGTATGCAAAGGTATCTCACAGCAGTGATAAGCGGGGGCTTAAGATTGAATTGAGTAGATTGCCCGTTGATGTGTATGACGATATCATACGGTTTGTTTCTGAAAAAGTGCAAGATAAGTAAATAACAACCCCGCCAATGAGCGGGGTTTTTAATGGGGACAATGGGGGTTGTTTTGCCCTATTAACAACAAACCACCTCATTATTTAGATGTCATAACAAAGTTGATGAATATAAAACTTGAGATCAGTATCACTGAAGGTAACAAATTTTTAGTGTTAGCTGCAAAACACTAAAAATCTGTTACCTGAAAATCATAATTCCATTAACTCTAACCTGTGATAGAAAATAGAATCAAACTGCATATCTGCAGGCATTACGATAATACCCATCCTAACACTTTCAATGGCGAGTTTATGGTGTTTACTTAACTCACCATTGACAGGGTATGAAAGTACAATATTAAAGGCTTCTTTTGCGAGTTTTAACATCGGGTTATCAGGTGCTAGCTCTTCAGCTAACTTTGCTCTTTCCAATGCCTCACCTTTATTGTCACTTTTTTGCTTCCATTGGAAAAGGAACTCAAGCGCAACAATACTCTTTCCTCGATAACGAGCTTTATAACCATACGATCCAGACTCTTCATCAACCAAAAAGCTTAGCTCTTTTCTCACTTCTTCGTTAGAAGCAAGCTCTTCGATTGGCTTACGAATACATCGTTCCATGAAGACCTTGTTGTTGGTATAACTGGATTTGGTTAACTTCCCTTGCTCATCTAAGAGACCGAATAAACCATGTAATTGCGCTATCGATTGCTCATGCAACTTCATTCCAGGCTTTTTAAAGCGAGATAGAATAGTGTAAAGGCGCTTAGAATGTTCTGACTTCAAACTACGAAAAGATAAATGGTTAATTTGAGCGTGGCCAGCTGACTGAGCAAGATAAGCATCCATTAATTCAGCGTTAGGCACCATAATTAGCGCCCCTTTTTTATACGCAACTCGACTAAAAAGAGGCATAAAATCAAATTCTTGATCAGCATCGTTCATTAAGCCTACTTTGCGCGATGAGAGCCTTTTAGCCATAGGCTTTAATGTTGGATAAAGCTGCTTTGCTGAAAGACCAAACCACTCCTTTAACACTTCAGATTGAAACGTATATTCAGGTGCGTATACGTGTCGACCTTCCTGATACGCAACCCAATGGTCTTCGTGTAGTCGAGAGAGGAAGAGTGCAAATGTATCATGCTCTCTCGCCGTCAGTCCTAGCTGGCTAAAAACTAAAGCATGGCTTTTCTTAAAAAAGTCATTAGGCAATTCACGGTAGTCTTCAGTTGTGATCAACTGTCGATGGTCAGTCATAGTAATTAGTTTCAGGTAACAGATTATTAGTGTAGTACAAGGATAAGACTAAATTTCAGTAACCTCAAGAACGTAATTCACAATTTTAGACTAAATTCCTGTAACCTTAATAGAAATACTAAAATGAAACACTCAATATCAAGACTTATGGGATAAAGTCTGTTTGGACACTAAAAAAATGTAACCTTCACACTAAAATTTAGATCAATAACACTAATTTCTTGTTACCCCCAGACTAATTAAAAGATCAACAAGACTAACTACAAGATCAATCACACTAATAATATGTTGCCAAAACCTCAATATCATTATGATTTTAAAGTGTTTTTTAGCAATTATAGATCTTATATAAATTATAGATCATATAGAGGTTATATACTGTTATAGAGATTGTGGATAATGTGTATAAACTCAATTTAGTAAATAAAAAAACTACTTATCCACATAAAATAAAGAATATTAGAAAAACTAGCTTAACGTTCATCGATCAATGTTTTTCTACTTTCCTACTACGGACTTCCAATTTCCGTAAGTATTGGTGCCATAGAGAGTAACGAATGCATAAACCTGACGGGCAACGCTTTGGCGTTGCTTTGTCGGATTTGTGTATGGACAACTATTCGCTCGTTCCTCACGAAAGTTGTCCATACACAAATCTAGGTTTAGAAACCTTCAATATATGATCTGAGGGAGATCTTTTAATCTCGTTGTATATTGGGGCGACAAAAAGTACGGTTCATCAGCCACTTCTGAGTGGCTTTGTTTCCGTAATCAACCCACTTTGTCTTTTGATGTCATTAGGCGACTCGATAGCTCTCGGTCATACCAAGCTGCATAAATCGATTTAATATTGATGCCGCTTGCATCATTTCCTGTTGTTGATTGTTAAAGTCTCTACTGTGTAATTTGGGGCCAATAATTGTTTTGTAACGCTACATTGCATTATCTGAGACATTCCGTTTTCCATACTGCTTTGTCTTTTGCCTGCGCGTGGGACTTAATGCAGAGTACACCACCAAATTGCTCACCCTTTTAGGGTTATGAGCGTCGTCAGCATACAGATTTTCTTTGGGAGGAATCGCTATGCCAGTTTCTGGAAATTCGCTCGCTAATGCGTCATAGACGTCATCGGTATCGTATATTTTATCTGCTGAAATATGGCCAACTTCCACATCAACTTGCCCACACAATTCTTCGACAACCTGAAAATGGTTCTATCGCAAACTTTGAAGCTTTAGGTTAGGATTTGTTCAATTTCCACTCAACACTCTGAATCGTCATGTTTAAAGGCTGCCACTTTCCCTCTGAAGTCATTCTCGAAACCGTACGCTATCTCTATCTGGCAGGGTAGTTGTCACTGTTAGAATTTAACCAGTTTGGGCGATAAAGAGTAATTGTGTCTCGTATCTCAGTAGAAAGAAAAGAAGCTATTACCTCCATATTCGATGTCAGTTAAAGAAGTGTCAGAAGACGAAGGAATTAGCACTGCGCCCCTGTATCATTGGCGCCAGCAACTCAGACATTCAGGAGCCGCCGTCCCAAATACCAACACTTCATCAGAGCAGTGGTCTGCTCAAACTAAACTTGCCATTATCGCTAAAACCTACTCAATGACAGAAAGTGAACTCAACCAATATGATCGTGAAAAAGGTCTTTTTCCAGAACAAATCCAAAGCTGGCGCCGCGAATGTATGCAAGGGTTTAAGTCGAGTAAAGAGCGGGAAGCTGAAGCAAAGAAGCAGGCTAAAGCTGACAAACTTGAAATCAAAGAGTTGAAGAAAGATTTACGACTCAAAGAAAAAGCAACCGATGAAAGGCAGACCATAGTGACGATTATCCTTGAAGCGAAGCAATGCGGATGCCGTTTAGAGCCAGCTTGCCATGAAGTTCAAATTGACTTGAGAACGTATCGTCGCTGGTATCAGCAAGGTGAAGTCCAAGCTGACAAAAGGCCATATGCATCAGACCAGAGCCTGCTAACAAGCTGTCGCAGGAAGAGCGTGAGGTGTGTAACCGCTCTGAGTTCGCAAGCTTGCTTCCAACTCAAATCGTCCTGACACTGCTTGAGAGAGGTGAGTATATCGCCTCTGAGTCGATCTACTATTGAGTGCTGAGTACGCAGGGGCAACTTCACAAACGAGGTCGTCAGCGGAGCAGACAGAAGCAAACGAAGCCAACCAGTTACACAGCGACGGACTCGAACCAATTTTATGCATTGGATATCAATCACTTACCTTCAAGGGTTCGAGGCCAACACTATTACCTGTATGTCATTGAGGATATCTACAGTCGAAAAATTGTTGGTTATGAAGTGTATGAGCATGAATGCGGTGAGCTGGCGTCACAACTTCTGCAACGAACGTTGATGCGAGAGCAATGCTTCAATCAAGCACTGGTTCTTCACTCAGATAATGGCGCACCGATGAAGTCGCTGACGTTTAAAGCAAAAATGGAAGAGTTAGGTATTACCTCATCGTATAGCCGGCCAAGAGTCAGTGATGATAACCCGTATGTCGAGTCATTGTTCCGTACAGGAAAGTACATGCCAAGCTGGCCAGCAAAGGGCTTTGAAACAATCGATAGTAGTCGAAGTTGGGTTGAAGCCTTCGTACGCTGGTACAACACCGAGCATAAGCAGAGTAAGCTAAATTACGTCACGTCACGCCTTCAGAGCGTCACAATGGAAAAGATAAAGATATCTTGAAGCGTCGTGTAGAGGTATTGCTAGCAGCAAAACAGCGAAAGCTTGAGCGGTGGTCTGGTGATATCAGGAACTGTGCGCCTGTTGGTGACATTCACCTAAATCCAGAAAGAGAAGCTGCTTAATAAGCAAGAAAATGATGACAACTACCTTGAAAAACACCGGAATCCCAAGGCTATAATTTTGTAGATTATCAATATGGAATTTCGTTTACACCCGATTTCAGATAATAAGTGCGACAATCCCCTTTAAATTGAAGATTAGACAAAATTCAATCCTAGAAACTCACTCTAACTTTTACCAATCAATCAAGCTCATCTAAGCGGATAGAGCCCTTTCCTTATGTTTGGTGTTGTACTACAACTAGTGGATATACATTAATATTTACATTAATATTTACATTAATTAGGTTCTAGTTTGTTCGTCCTTTTACTGGTTTCGTAAGAATTCGTGTCGTCAATCGTTGATTTGGAGTATGTATGACTGGGAAGCCTCGGGCCATAAAGCTATCTTTAAGTATATTAATATTGTCACTCAGTGCAACAATAGCGTGTTGGTCTATGGCACGAAATTATGTTGAACGCAATGCTGAAAGCCGTTTTACTAATTATACCCAAGACGTTAAAGCGTTGATTCAAAATCGCATGTTGAATTATCAACAGGCCCTCTCAGGGGGCGTTGCTCTATTTGCTGCTTCTGAACAGGTCGATCGTGAGGAGTGGGCGAATTATATCGATAAGTTAAATCTTGGCTTGCATTATCCTGGTATACAGGGGATTGGTGTTTCAATTCCTATTTCGGCGCGAGATAAAGAGGCGCATGTGCAGCAAGTTCGGGCGGAAGGTTTTCCTCAGTATGAGATTAAACCTAAGGGGGCGCGAGATGAATACACGGCCATTATCTATTTGGAGCCTTTTGATGCTCGCAACCGGCAGGCATTTGGCTTTGACATGTATTCTGAAGCCGTTCGGCGTCAGGCTATGTCTACGGCAAGAGATACAGGAAGAGCTGCTTTATCCGGTAGGGTTGAGTTAGTTCAGGAGATTACTGAGGATAAACAAGCTGGTTTTTTGCTTTATTTACCTATCTACAAAACGCTTTATTCCCCTGATACAGTTGAAGAGCGAAGGGAGGCCTTTGTTGGTTATGTTTACAGCCCATTCCGCGCAAGAGATCTCATGCAAGGTATCCTTCAATCTAACGTCTCAACGGTAAGCTTTCGGTTATATGATGGCGCAGAAGACACCCCTAATAGTTTGCTGTATGACGGGAATAGCGCCTTAAGTATTGTGGACGAGCAATTCATATCGACATTTCGACGCTCGGAGGTGATTAATGTTGCAGGTCGAGATTGGACGATCATCTATACTTCTACCCCCGTGTTTGAAGCCGGTCTCGATTTTTCGCTGCCTCGTATTGTTGCTGGAACTGGGGGGCTCTTAAGTATTCTGTTTTTTTTCCTTTTTCGGATGTTGATTGTTTCACATCAAACAACTGAAAAGCTGCATCATGAGGCCTCGGCGAGGAGAGAAGCCGAAGGATCCCTTAAGAGCCTAAACCAGGAGTTAGAAAATCGTGTTAATGAACGCACTCAAGAACTAAAGCGACAAGAAGAGCTCAATCGAATGCTTTTAGAGAGTTTGAGTGAAGGGGTGGTGGCTTGTGGCGCGGACGGAAATTTAACTTTATTTAACCGTACAGCAAGAGAGTGGCATGGATCTGACCCATTACAGATTCCCCCCGAACTCTGGAGTAATTATTACAATTTATATGAAGGTGACGGGCGAACACCGATGGCGAAAGAAAACATACCGTTGCTTAGAGCATTTAATGGTGAGCATATTCAAAATGATCTACTTTGCATAATCGCTAATGGTCAAAGTCCCCGCTTCGTCTTGGCCAGTGGAGCTCCGATTTGTGATCTCGATGGTAAGCGCCTAGGTGCTGTGGTTGCTATGCACGACGTAACTGAAAATAGGCGTCATGAACGTCGTTTCATTGATATTTTTGAGTTTGCACCTGATGCCATACTGATAATAGAGAGGGGGGGTTGTATTACTCAGGCCAACAGCCATTCTGAGGTTGTTTTTAATTGGGGGAAAGATGTACTTAAAGGCCAATTAATAGATCGATTTTTACCTGGTATTTATTCAAATATCAATAGCTCTTTCTTCGAGAATGAAGAATTGGGTGAAGGAGCTCGTGTTGAGCAACTCTCTACCATGGCTAGACGTAAAGGGGGGATTGATTTTCCGGTTGACATTAGTTTAAGCCCTGTTGAGTCGGAAAAGGGCTTGCAGGTGGCCGTCGCTATTCGGGATATTACCCAGCGTGTTCAGTCAGAGAGGAAAAATAAAGAAGCGATGGCTATGCTGAATGCCATTGAAGATGGGGCATTTATCTTTGATCCAGAAACGCTTCGCCACAGCTATGTTAATGAAGGTGCCGTTTGTCAACTTGGTTATTCCAGAGAAGAGTTGTTGGATCTTACTGCCGTTGATTTCAAAGTTGAGTTCGATGAAAACCGTTACCGGAAGTTGCTTGAACCCTTGTTAAATGGCGAACAGCAGGTTGTCCATATTTCTACTGTTCATAAACATAAAGATGGTCATCTCATTCCAGTCGAAGTCAATCTTCAGTACATTTTTCTACCTGGAGGGAAAAGGCGTTGTATTTCAATGGTTAGGGACGTAACCGAACGTCATCAGGCTTTACGACAACTTGAGGAGGCAACCAAGCAGCAAAAAGCGGCCAATTTTGTCATAGAGCAGGAGCGTAAAAAACTTGCCCAACGGGTGTCTGAACGCACAGCGTCATTACGGTCAACAAATGAAAAGCTAGAGCAAGCTCGAATTGAGGCGGAACAAGCAAGCCATGCTAAATCGGCTTTCTTGGCGGCAATGAGCCACGAAATACGGACGCCAATGAACGGGGTTATTGGTATGTTAGAGGTTTTGTCACACAGTCAGCTGGAGTGCCATCAAGTTGATGAAGTTAAAACTATTCATGACTCTGCGTTTGCCCTGCTGAGGCTCATCGATGATATTTTAGATTTCTCAAAAATTGAAGCTGGTAAGCTAGATCTTGAAAAATTTCCGGTATCTGTCGAAGAACTTATAGAAGGGGTATGCTCCTCGCTTGTCTCCGTTTCTGAGAAGCAAGAGGTTGACTTGCAATTATTTATTGCCCCGATTTTTCCAAGTTATATTTTGTCTGATCCAATCCGGTTGCGGCAAATTTTCTATAATTTAATTGGTAATGCAATTAAGTTTAGTGGTGGTCGTAAGGAAAAACGAGGAGACGTCTCAGTCCGCGTGAACATTGTTGATAATAAAATGGTTGTCAATATCGAGGATAACGGCATTGGAATATCGTCGGATGCCTTAGCTATGTTATTTACTTCTTTCTCTCAAGCGGAGTCATCCACAACGCGTCGTTTTGGGGGGTCTGGGTTAGGATTGGCGATCTCGAAGCGCTTAGTGGACTTAATGGGCGGAGATATTAAAGTAAACAGTCAGTTAGGAGAAGGCTCTACGTTCACAGTTAGCTTACCTTTGGCAATTTATCAGAAAGAGATCATACCACCTTTATCGTTACTCTCAGAGACAAAGTGTATCCTAGTTGAGAACTCAGTATTTGATACTGACGCTCTACGAGTTTACCTCGAGCATTCGGGTGCTAATGTTCAAGTTGTTAGCACCCATTCCGAAGCGTTACGTATTGCTGAGTTGCTTGAAGAGGTTGTCGTTATAATTATTGGTCCGCAAAAACATGTCCCGGAACTTACCATCGCTTTTCTGAAAACATTGAAAAGTTCACGAATTGAAAGTGGGTATATTAGGCACTTGTTGATGACTCGAGATCAGCCTCGGCCCCTGAAATTTGAATCCCCTGAATTTGTTGCTCTAAATTGTAACCTATTGCGGCGAAAAGAGTTTTTACAGTCTGTTTCAGTGGCTGCCGGAATTGTTTCGCCTGAAATAATACTTGATCAAGTGGGGGAAGAGTCTCTGCCGTTAACTGCGGCACCGAGTGTGGCACAAGCCCGTGCAGAAGGACGGTTAATCTTGGTTGCAGAGGATGATAGCATCAACCGAAAAGTCATCCTTAAACAGTTGAGTCTACTAGGTTATGCGGCAGAGGTTGCTGAGAACGGATTGGTGGCTTATCAACTTTGGCAAGAGGGAAGTTATGCGTTGCTATTAACGGATTTACATATGCCGGAAATGGATGGTTATGCATTAACGGAAGCGATACGAAAGGATAACTTGGAGAGGGCACAAAAACCTATCCTAGCTTTGACAGCCAACGCTTTGAGAGGTGAAAAGAGTCGAGCCAAGGCGGTAGGAATGAATGATTACCTTACAAAACCTGTCCAGCTTCATTTACTTAAAGAGGCTCTTGAAACATGGTTGCCCAACCAGAATGGAGTGCCTGAACTTGGATTACTTGAAGAGGAACAGCCTAGGGACTCTGAAATATTGACTGTCAGTAAGCTCGCTGAGCTTGTCGGAAATGAGCCAGCTGTTATGTGTGATTTTTTGACTGATTTTTTGAGTTTAATGACAAGACAGCAGGAACAGTTAAGAGCCGCTTCTTCCGCTAAGGATATTAGAGAAGTGAGCAGTATCGCTCATAAGCTCAAATCTTCATCTCGTTCAGTGGGCGCGATGAGATTAGGTGACTTGTGTGCCGAGCTTGAAAATGCTTGTACTATAGGTGATGTCGCAGTGGTGGAGTTGACCATGACTCTGTTAGATAAGTGTTTTGCAGAGACGGAAGAGGAAGTGATCTGCTACCTTGATAAAAAAATTATATAGGAGAAGTGTATGGCGATAATGTTGATTGACGATGAGCCGTTTTTAATGAAGTTGCTTGCTCATCAATTAAAGGATTTTGTGAATGAAAAGGTTGTTGTTCATCAATATGAACATGCTGTTGATGCTCTTCAAAAATTAGAAATGCATCCTGAAGAGGTAGAACTAATTTTTTGTGATCTGCAGATGCCAAAGATGGACGGAGTAGAGTTTGTCCGTCACTTGGGGCGTATAGGCTACCAGGGAGGTGTTATTTTGATGAGTGGTGAAGAACAAGCCATTCTAGACAGTGCTAAAAAGCTGGCAACCACTTATCAACTTAATATTTTTGGTTGTCTCCATAAGCCTTTTAGTCCCACTCAGTTAAAAGAAATTATTGAGCATCAGGCCGCTCATCTAGAGACGGAATGTTTTGATGACCTGAAAGAGTATTCTGAAGCTGATCTGCGTCGAGCTATTCAACAAGGTGAGCTAATCAATTACTACCAACCACAGGTCAGGCTTCGAGATGGTGAAATTGTCGGTGTAGAAGCTTTGGTACGTTGGCAACACCCTAAAGATGGCCTAGTGTTACCTGATAAATTTATCCCACTTGTTGAAGAGTATGGACTGATAGATGACTTGACGATGGTTGTCTTAGCTAATGCTCTGGAACAGAGCAAACGTTGGCAATCTGTGGGCGCAAAGCTTTGTATGTCAATCAATATTTCAATGGAAAGTCTGACGTCCTTGGAGTTTCCAGATAAGATTCAAAACATTGCACATGAGGCTAGAGTCCCATTGTCAAACTTAGTCTTGGAAGTAACGGAAAGCCGGCTGATGAATGATCGGCAGTTAGCGTTGGACATCCTGACACGACTGCGACTTAAAGGTGTTGCTTTATCTATTGATGACTTTGGGACGGGGTATTCCTCGTTGGCCCAGTTACGAGATATTCCATTCAGTGAGCTTAAGATCGACCGAAGTTTTGTGCATGGGGCCCATAAAAATAAGTCTTTACGCGTGATTTTTGAAGCCAGTTTCAAGATGGCCCAGCAATTAGGAATGCAGACCGTGGCTGAGGGAGTGGAAGATCTTGAGGATTGGGTGTATTTACGTAAGATAGGGTGTGATGTCGCACAGGGTTACTTTATTGCCAAGCCAATGTCTGAAAATCATTTATCTCGATGGTTAGATGAATGGGAAGGCGTCGAGAGCTAACCCTCAATTCAAGAGTAAATGGTGTCAATATTGAATCACTTATGCACCTCTGCCGTACTTTTCCTCCTAAATCATTTGCAAGTCTAAATATCTAGTCTAGAATTCAAATCATAAATAAAACAATAACTTATATTAAGGGGGCTACGGAATGAAAAAATGGCTTAAATCTACAGTCATCGGCTTATTTGTGGTTGGCTCTACGCCAGCTATAACAGCCCCTTCTGTTCTCAAAGTATATCTAGACTCGGATCGAACCGTGCATCTAGCCTCAGCGGAGGCAATAGAAATGGGTGTAAAAACGGCTTTTTCTCAGCATGGTAATCAACTTTTTGGCATTCCAGTAGAGTTCGAAGTACTTGACCATCGTGGGAATACGGCGCGAAGCAAGCTCAATATGCAGCGCTACCAGAAAGACCCTAATGGAATTGTTTTCTTCGCCGGGTTGCATTCTTCCCCCCTGATAAAATATCGCGATTATATCAATGAAAGTGAACTGTTGATTTTGGTGCCATGGGCTGCAGGCGGTCCTATAACTCGCTACCCGTCTGAGAAGAATTTCGTATTTCGCCTCTCTGTTGACGACACAAAAGTTGGGGGGAAACTGGTCTCAACAGCAATCAATAATGGTTGCCAATCTGTTGACTTATTATTAGAAAAAACGCCTTGGGGTAAGTCTAATTACAAAACGATTTTCCAATCAGTAGCCGACCACAGCACACACTTAAAAGCTCGGGTTACTTGGTTTAATTGGGGAATTGACGAGGCTCTGGCTCGTGTGATAGCCGCCGATCTTAATCGAACCGGCGTTGAATGTGTCCTGTTTGTAGGGAATTCACGAGAAGGCCCCTTATTAGTCAAAGCTCTCTCTGATCTTGAACAACCACCAAAAATTTTCAGTCATTGGGGGATCACCGGAGGTGGTTTCTCTCAGCGAGTTTCATTTGATGCTCGCCAGAGAACTGCCTTAAGCTTTGTTCAATCTTGTTTTAATTTTTATAGCTCTCCGGAGAACGATCTATCGAAGGAGGTATACCGCCAAGCTACGGCGCTATTCCCTGATAAGTTTACAAATGATTTTATTGACGCCCCAGCTGGCTTTGTGCATGGCTATGATCTGGCTAAAGTATTTATTCAAGCCGCACAAAGTATCACCCTCACCGATGATATGGTGAATAATCGACAGCTACTTAAGCTGGCGTTGGAGCAGATGGACACACCGGTTCAAGGTTTGCTAAAGACGTATGAACAACCATTTAGCGTTTATGACGTGGCACATCCTGATGCTCATGAGGCGCTAGGAGCCGATGATTTGTGCATGGCGAGGTACACTCAAGTGGGAGCCATCAAGCTGTTAGATTCAGCTAAGATTAATAAGGCAGATTAATGATCTATAAAACTCGACCAAAACTCAGTGGTATTCAGCTTTACGGTGTATTTTTGTTTATCTCGATGGTTGTGTTCGCTCTTATCACTTATGGACTTTTAGAGCAGCAAGCTCAGCAATCAATAAGAAACCTGGAGAAAATCAATACCTCAATTAAACTAAGTACGGCAGAGAGTTATATTAGCCAATCCCTGAATAATACCGAAAATTTAGCGATGAAAATTGCCTCACATCAAGTGGTGATTTCTACCGCTTTAGGGGGGGGTGCTACACCACAAGAGATTAGTGATAGACTAGCAATCGTGAAACCAGTGACGGGTAAGCACTATATTGTGATCTTGGATATTCTTGGTGACCCAATTTATCAAGAGTTAACCTTACCGGATGAACTGTTCGCTCAACTGCACACTAAGATTGAACAAGGAGATCTATCGAGTGTGTTTAGGGTATTTACCTTTCAAGATGATAGTAATAACTTAATGGTTGCTCTTCCAATACTGTACAACGGTTTTCTAGAAGGTTTACTTGTGTATGTGAAGCCATTTGATATTGACGCCTTTTTATCACCGTTGAGGTTCTCCGAACAATATCAAGTAAGTTTAATTCAAAGCGATAATAGTTGGGGTATGCCTCCCCCAATTGATTGGACGCAACATACAACATACCTCCCTAGATACGACTTGGATTTAGTTTACAGTATTAACCCTGCTATCTATCAAAACAATCGTAACCAATTTATCCGTTCACTCATCATTGCGTTATCGATAGCTGGTGCGTTGACATATATATTGGTCTATTTTACAGGTAAAAAGCTCCTCATATCTCCTTATCAGTCACTAGAAAAGTCTGAGCGCCGATTAAAAAAAGTAGCCATTGAAGCCCAAACCGCAAGTGTCGCTAAATCACAATTTATAGCCTCTATTAGTCATGAGTTGAGAACCCCTATGAACGGGGTTTTGGGGGCAGCTCAACTGCTGACACAGTGTAAAAATAAAGATGAGCGTCATGAGCTTGAACAAACCTTGCTCTCTTCCGGGCACCATATGATCTCAATTCTCAACGATATACTAGATTTTTCTAAAATTGAGGTTGGTAAGCTGACGCTTAATCTTTCTGAATTTAAACTGGCTGACCTACACAATAAAATTGAAAATAGTTATCGACCCTTATGCTTAGATAAAGGTATAACGTTTGAAGGAACGGCCTATTCTGAAACATCAATACACCTAGTTGCCGATGAGACCCGGTTAGCACAGATAGCTCTTAATCTTCTCAATAATGCGTGGAAGTTTACTCAAAAAGGGGAGATCCATTTTTCTACCCGGCTCACGCAAATGAATAACAACGATTATCTAGAAATTAAGGTGTCTGATACGGGAATTGGTATCCCCGCAGAGAAACAAGCAACGATATTTGACCCATTCACTCAGGGCGATGGGAAAACTACGCGTAAATTTGGCGGGACTGGACTTGGCTTAACTATTATTTCCAAGCTCGTAGATACTATGCATGGCACGCTTAACTTGGAAAGTAAAGTAGGTGTAGGGACACGCTTTATCATTTGCGTGCCTGTCAAAGTTGTATCACAGCCTAGAGAGCAAATAAATGAACCAATGAAGTTATTTAATGGCGAAGGGCTGAAAGCTTTGATTGTTGAAGACAATCGTGTAAATAGCATCATCCTATCTAAATTCCTAAAGAAAAGAGGTTTTAAGTGTGATATTGCCCTTGACGGACAAAAAGGTTTTGAGCAAGCGAGCAGAACCTTTTATGACGTAATCATGATGGATAACCATATGCCTATTATGGATGGTACTGAGGCTACGAAACGTATTAAGGCTTTATCTTCACCCTATAGTGATAGCATCGTCATCGCTTGTACCGCTGATGCCTTCGAGGAAAACCTAACTAAAATGCGTGAGGTTGGCTGCGCAGAAATCATCACAAAACCAGTCAATGAGGGGGTGTTAGATTCGGTCTTTAATCAATATCTGTCAAACCAAGCTGTAGAAAAGGCCAACAGTCCATAAATTAATCTGCATGACTAGCTTTGGGCACAGAGAGAAATGTTAGGTATAAAAAGCATAGTTTTCATATTCAGTTTGGTTGTGTAACAGTAATCTTATGCTCCGGGCGTTTTTGCGGGGAGGTCACTATTGCCCAGCTCTTTCTAAAATTCCTCGACACCATTGTCTCAGTTTTTTTCCAAAAAGATTGACAATCGCTGTTCTAACGCCATGAGCTTATAGTGTACATACTTGTCGCCGAGTTTGGTTATCCGGCTTAACTTAGGCCTTTACTCGTGAAACATTATTTCGGAACCAAGCAAATAAACCGCAGTTTTTATTAAATAGAGAACCTTTTGCTTTTGGAAGCGAGTGTCATTGTAGCGGTTTGGCAGCTAATTCCTTAATTCTTCATGACTCGTTGAATATTGGCAGCGCTAAACACATACGCTTGAGCGGGTAGCTTGCTATGAGTAAGTATATAACCAATGTGGTTCAATGGAACTAAATCAAGAACCTACGATCTGGTCAGCTACATCCACTCTCTCTCGCAGCCCTATTCCTAAACCTCTTTACAAAACAACCAACTGGAAGCAATACAACCAATCACTCATTAACCGTGGTTCTCTGACCTTTTGGTTTGATGAAGAGGCGATAAGCGGTTGGGCGCAAAGCAAACAGAATAAGCGCGGGAGACCACGTCGGTTCAGTGATTTGGCTATCACGACAGCACTCATGGTGAAACGCGTGTTTTCTATGCCACTGAGAGCGCTACAAGGATTTGTCGACTCGCTATTTAGATTTCCATGTTCCATTAAGTTGTCCACATTACACCTGCATCAGCGTAGAGCTAAGCAAGTTGGGGTCTCATTTAAGGAGCAATACAGCACCTAGCCACTGATGTTACTGGCCTTAAGGTTTATGGCGAAAGCACATATTGCAGTCGATACAAGCACTCATGAAATTATTGCAGCCGAGCTAAGTTTATCGACGGTTACAGATGGAGAAGTCCTCCCTAACTTACTGAAACAAACACGCCGAAGCCTCCTTGAGGTGTCTGGTGATGGCGCTCACGACACGAGAGCGTGGCACGCAGCTATTAAGATTAAGCGAGTCAGAAGGAACAACCTTCTGGGAGCGTGGTCACCCCCAAAATCTCGCCGTGGGTTGCCAGAAGTTATACGGCTCACATAAGTATTGGAAAGAGCGGTATGGATACCACAGACGTTCACTGTCAGAAACAGCGATGTATCGAGTTAAACAGTTGCTAGGAGGACGATTGAGCTTAAGAAATTACAATGCCCAGGTGGGTGAAACTTACGCGATGATAAAAGCGTTGAACAAGCTTACTGGGTTAGGTATGCCTGAAACTTGTCGTATTGACTAAAAAGCATGCGAAACGGGGTAGCTCTATCTCTAAATTTAATTACGCAACAAAACCGCTCTTAGGATTTCTCGATGCCGCTAAAAATTGTCATAAGTTTTGCGTTCACTCTTATCGTGAGCGAGACATATTCTATTTCGCCCCTGTTTCTTTGCTTCATATAAAGCATTATCCGCTAGCTTAATCACCTCTTTGACTGTCTCCGCTTGTGAGAGGCTAGCGCATCCTATAGAGATGGTCACTTGCTGATCTGATTCGTATTCTAGGGGGGCTGTGAGGTTTTGTTCACTCACCAATATTCTTAAGTTATCAGCGATCTTGCTGGCGATTTCAAGATCTGTTTGAAGAAGTAAAATAGTGAATTCCTCTCCACCATAACGACAAACTAGATCAGAAGAGCGTGTATTGTTTTTCAGAACATTAGCGACGAGCTGCAAAACTTTGTCCCCTAGTAAGTGCCCATAGGTATCATTGAATTGCTTAAAAAAATCAATATCTATTAATAGTAAACTATTTATTTCCTGGTTCAGGTTTTGTTGCTCAAATACTGCTTGGATTTTTTGATCGAACTCTGATCGGTTATACAATCCAGTTAACCGGTCAGTAATTGCGGATTTATGGAGTTGTTTTTCAAGGAGGCGTCTACGTTTATCGAATTGCTCATAAGTAATACCACTAGCCAGCATTGTAAAGGTGATATACGTACAGACCACCACTACATAGATAGCAAAACCGCTGGTTTCATCATCCAAAATATAAGTGGTGAGAAAGCCGCCAGCTAGGCAAAATAACAACCCAAAGATTAACTGCGTACGCGCTATTTTCGCTCCTAAAGTAGGTAATAAGAGTGTTTTAAGTGCGCCTCGGTGGGCTGTGAGACCAAAAATTGATATGGTTAAAAAGAACCCTAATATAGTGGTGACCGGAGACATCTGGCCATAAAATGAATCAATACCATAAGCGTAACCAACGGCTGAGACAAATGGGAGGAAAATAGCGGTAATGGCAAAAATTTGTATTAGATACCAAGGACGTCTATTTAAGAGGAAAAAAATGGCTATGACAGCAAAAAGTTGCATTACTGATGTATTAAACCCCATCTCGATGGGAGACTCTGCGTGAAGTGGGGTATCAAAAAAGATGAAATAACTTAGAACAGGGTCAATTAAATTAATTCCAGTACTTTGTTGATAGAAACGAATGACAAGTATGAAAAAAGCAAGGCTTACGAGGCTTCTGGTTATCTTCAGACTCTTTTTCCGCCAAATACAGGCGCAAGAAAGAAGTAAAAAGATAAAAGCAGTTATAGGATGCGTAGCTGCCCCATGGCTTGTTGGTCGATAGAGCCATTTAATATCAAAAAGATAGGAAGCTAAAATGAGAACAGACAAAGCTGCAATCACCTTGCAGAAAACTTGGCTGTAAAAAAGAGTGAGTGAAGTGAGTGCTCGTTTTTTTTTTGCCATTTATATATCGCCTTCATTGGGTGTCTTAGGACTTAACTTTTATAGATAATGATTCAATCTAGGAGATTTTTCCCAAATACTGCGTTTAATATTATCATTAATAAGGATGGGGATCCCGCCTTCGGTTTCAGGCCTATCGAACTAACTTAAACAAGGCTTCTGTTTCGTTTCTATATGAATATTGATCTTGTTGTTAACAACAAGATCAAATCTTCCTACTGCAGGAGGGGGGAAAGAAGCGACTATTTCGCGATCAAGAAATCATCAAGTGATTTACCAGCATCAAGCTGTTCTTGAATTATGGAAGGGGTGCGACTTTGACCAGTCCATGTTTGTGCTCTGCCGTTCCCGTCGGTGTATCTATATTTAGCAGGGCGAGGCTTACGTTTACCTTTTGTGTTCTTTTTTGATTTTCCTGATAGAGCTTCTATGAGAGCTTCAACATCAACCTTGATGTGATTTACGATTTCAGCGAATTTTGTTTCTTGGCGTTTAAGAAAGACGGTCGTTAACTTCTTAAGTGCTTCTTCAAGTTCCTCAAGTGTTAATTCACGAGAGAACGCCCGAAGCGAGCGGATATTAAGGGCTTTTTTGCGTAATTCAATGGAACTAAATCAAGAACCTACGATCTGATCAGCTACGTCCACTCTCTCGTAGCCCTATTCCTAAACCTCTTTATAAACAACCAACTGGAAGCAATACAACCAATCACTCATTAACCGTGGCTCTCTGACTTTTTAGATTGATGAAGAGGCAATAAGCGGTTGGGCGCAAAGCGAACAGAATAAGCGCGGGAGGCCACGTCGGTTCAGTGGTTTAGCTATCACGACAGCGCTGCGAGGATTTATCGACTCGATATTTAGGTTAGCCCATGTTCCGTTAAGTTGTCCGCATTACACCTGCATCAGTCGTAGAGCCAAGCAAGTTGAGG
>NZ_JBGONI010000043.1:0-30789 GCF_041439035.1 Vibrio sp. 1F263
GGGGATTATCTGCTAACTGCAAGATCGTTCAAGTCTTCTTAAACGATCGGCATTACACCTATGTGGCGGTTTTTTTATGGCTGATCTTGATCTCAAATATCCTCGACAAAATTAAGGCTAAGGCGCTTTTTTGTTAAGTTGGTAACAATCTCACACTCTCTCAATAGGAGATTAGACCAGTAAATTGCTGCGATTTGCGCTGAATTAGCTATAATCTGGTTCTAATTTTTAAATTTGGGTTTTTCTTACTGGAAATTATCCCCAAATTTTCAATAAAATGGCAACATTCACGTTCGTAAACACGATAAAGGAAGATAGCCCCACAATGTCTACAAAGTTTCGCATTCTAGTTTTAAATGGACCAAACCTTAATCTGTTAGGCCTTAGAGAACCTGCACACTACGGTTCTCAAACACTTGACCAGATTATTAGCTCATTGACCGAGCAAGCGAAAACACACGATGTTGAGCTGTCTCACTTACAGTCAAATCGTGAGTATGAGCTGATTGAAGCTATCCATAGTGCTTATCAAAATGTTGATTTCATTATTATCAACCCAGCGGCCTTTACACATACCAGTGTGGCGTTGCGTGATGCACTACTTGGTGTTGCTATCCCATTTATTGAGGTTCACCTATCGAATGTTCACGCACGTGAACCATTCCGTCACCACTCTTACCTGTCTGATAAAGCAGAAGGTGTGATTTGTGGCTTAGGTGCCCAAGGTTATCAATTTGCTTTGACAGCTGCGCTCAACAAGCTCAACGCAAAGTAAATAAAAACAACGAACTATTACTAACCTACTCAGTCAAAGAGTAAGTTCAATCAACAGATAAAGAGAAAGAAACAATGGATATTCGCAAAATCAAGAAGCTAATCGAATTGGTTGAAGAGTCTGGTATTTCTGAGCTAGAGATCTCTGAAGGTGAAGAGTCAGTACGAATCAGTCGTAACAGCCCTGTATCTGCAGCGCCTATTCAATATGCAGCAGCTCCAGCTCCTGTAGCGACAGCAGCACCTGCGGCGGCACCTGTAGCTGCAGAAGCGGCAGCTCCTGCGGTTCCTGCTGGTCACCAAGTTCTTTCTCCAATGGTTGGTACTTTCTACGGCGCTCCAAGCCCAGATGCAAAACCGTTCGTTAAAGTGGGTCAATCTGTAACTGCTGGCGAAACACTATGTATCGTTGAAGCAATGAAAATGATGAACCAAATCGAAGCTGATAAATCTGGTGTTGTAACGGCTATCCTAGTTGAAGACGGTCAACCAGTAGAATTCGACCAAGCTCTAGTAATTATCGAATAATAGAGAGCACTCATTATGTTAGATAAATTAGTAATCGCGAACCGTGGTGAAATTGCACTGCGTATTCTGCGAGCATGTAAAGAGCTTGGCATCAAAACGGTAGCAGTTCACTCAACCGCTGACCGCGATCTTAAGCACGTACTGCTTGCTGACGAAACCATTTGTATCGGTCCAGCTCGTGGTATCGATAGCTACCTGAACATCCCTCGTATCATCAGCGCTGCTGAAGTAACGGGTGCAGTTGCTATTCACCCTGGCTACGGCTTCCTATCTGAAAATGCAGATTTTGCAGAACAGGTAGAGCGCAGTGGTTTTATCTTCGTTGGCCCTAAAGCTGAAACCATTCGCATGATGGGTGACAAAGTGTCAGCTATCACGTCAATGAAAAAAGCGGGTGTACCTTGTGTACCAGGTTCTGACGGCCCTCTTGACGACGACGAAGCGAAAAACAAAGCGCACGCTAAGCGCATTGGTTTCCCTGTAATCATCAAGGCTTCTGGCGGCGGCGGCGGTCGTGGTATGCGTGTTGTTCGTACTGAAAAAGAACTAACAGAAGCTATCGCAATGACTCGTGCTGAAGCAAAAGCATGTTTCAATAACGACATGGTTTACATGGAAAAATTCCTAGAAAACCCACGTCACATTGAAGTACAAGTGCTTGCAGATGGTCAAGGTAATGCTATCCACCTAGGTGAGCGTGACTGTTCAATGCAGCGTCGTCACCAGAAAGTTGTGGAAGAAGCGCCAGCACCAGGTATCACTGAAGAAATGCGTAAATACATCGGCGACCGTTGTACTCGTGCATGTCTTGAGATTGGTTACCGCGGCGCAGGTACATTTGAATTCCTATACGAGAACGGTGAGTTCTACTTCATCGAAATGAACACTCGTATCCAGGTTGAGCACACGATTACTGAAATGGTAACGGGTATCGATCTAGTGAAAGAGCAACTTCGCATTGCTGCTGGTCAGCCTCTATCATTCACACAGGATGATATTAAGCTGCGCGGCCACTCAATCGAATGTCGTATCAATGCAGAAGATCCCGTTCGTTTCCTACCGTCTCCGGGTAAGATCACGCGCTTCCATGCTCCAGGTGGTATGGGCGTACGTTGGGAGTCTCACATCTACACGGGTTACACAGTGCCACCACACTACGATTCAATGATTGGTAAGCTGATCACTTACGGTGAGAACCGTGATGTTGCTATCGCTCGTATGAAGAACGCATTGGGTGAAATGATTGTTGAAGGTATTAACGTTAATACTGAGCTTCAACTATCTATTATGAACGACGAAAACTTCCAACACGGTGGGGCAAACATCCACTACCTTGAGAAGAAGCTTGGTCTACAATAGACGCTAGCCTTCCGTAATTCGTTCTCTGTAGAACAGTAATAAATGCTCACTTCGGTGAGCATTTTTGTTTGTAAATACTCGCAATAATCAATTCATCATCCCCATTATATTCCGTGGGGTTTTGGTGAATTTGCTCATATTTTCTGCTAGACTCGCCATCCAATTTTTCTCATATAGAAGATGCAGCCATGCCTTGGATTCAAATCAAGCTTAATGCTACCAATGAAAATGCCGAACAAATCGGCGACATGTTAATGGAAGAGACTGGTGCTCTTTCTGTAACTTTCCTGGATGCACAAGATACCCCTGTATTTGAGCCTCTGCCGGGCGAAACTCGCCTTTGGGGTGATACTGACATTCTCGCGCTTTACGACGCTGAGACTGACACTGGTGTCGTTCTAGCGCAGATTAAAGCAAGCAACATGTTCCCTGCAGACTTTGCTCACAAAGTAGAGCAAATTGAAGACAAGGATTGGGAACGTGAATGGATGGACAACTTCCACCCAATGAAGTTTGGTGAGCGTTTATGGATATGTCCTAGCTGGCGCGATATCCCTGAACCTGACGCTGTAAACGTAATGCTGGATCCCGGTCTTGCATTCGGTACCGGTACTCACCCAACAACAGCATTGTGTCTTGAGTGGCTTGAAGGCCTAGACCTGACAGGTAAAACCGTGATCGATTTCGGTTGTGGTTCTGGCATTCTTGCGATCGCTGCGATCAAACTTGGCGCGGCAAAAGTTGTCGGGATCGACATTGATCCTCAAGCTCTGCTTGCATCAAAAGACAATGCACAACGCAATGGTGTTGCTGAGCAACTAGAGGTGTTCTTGCCACAAGATCAACCGGAAGGTTTGCTCGCTGACGTTGTTGTTGCCAACATTCTTGCCGGTCCATTACGCGACCTTTCTGGCATCATTAAAGGTCTAGTAAAGCCAAATGGTGTACTAGCAATGTCGGGTGTTTTAGATACACAAGCGGAAGATGTTGCAACTTATTATCGTGATGAGCTTCACATTGATCCGATCATTGAACAACAAGAATGGTGTCGAATCTCTGGTCGCAAGCAAGGCTAGGTAAGACTTTGGGCGCTAATTGACTGAAATTTAAACGAATTACAAAAACAAATTGTAAATGCTCAAATATTAGTCTTTTCACGCAGCGAAAAAATGCGTAAAATGCGCGCCCTTGCTGGTACAGAACTGTGATGACATTTTTGAAAATCGGAAATTATCAACTTAAGAACAATCTAATCGTCGCTCCTATGGCTGGCGTAACGGATAGACCATTCCGTGAGTTGTGTCTTCGTTACGGTGCGGGGATGGCAGTCAGTGAAATGATGTCCTCCAATCCGAAAGTTTGGAAAACGTCAAAATCTCAGCAGCGTATGGTACATGAAGGCGAATCGGGCATTCGTTCAGTACAAATCGCTGGTGCAGATCCACAGCTTATGGCCGAGGCTGCTCAATTCAATGTTGCTAACGGTGCGCAAATCATCGATATCAATATGGGTTGCCCAGCCAAAAAAGTGAATAAGAAGCTTGCGGGCTCAGCCTTACTTCAGCATCCAGAACTCATTGAAGATATTCTGAAGGCTGTGGTAAATGCTGTCGACGTTCCAGTAACGTTGAAAACGCGCACAGGCTGGGATACAGACAATAGAAACTGTGTCCAAATCGCGAAAATAGCCGAAGACTGCGGCATACAAGCTCTTGCCCTTCACGGGAGAACTCGCGCTTGTATGTACAAAGGTGAGGCAGAATACAAACACATTAAAGCAGCGAAACAAGCAGTATCTATTCCGGTTATCGCTAACGGTGATATCGATAGTCCGGAAAAAGCGAAGTTTGTGCTGGAGTACACCGGCGCTGATGCTTTAATGATAGGTCGACCTGCCCAAGGACGTCCTTGGATTTTTAACGAAATCCTACACTATTTGGAAAACGGCACCACGATGGACCCACTCCCGATTTCGGAAGTGAAAGACATCATGCTTGGTCATGTGCTCGCTCTACATGAATTTTATGGAGAGTTTTTAGGCCCTCGCATCGCTCGTAAGCATGTGGGTTGGTATCTAAAAGAGCATGAACAAGCGAGTGAGTTTCGCCGTACCTTCAACGCATTCGAAGCAGGTGATCTGCAGCTTGAAGCGCTAGAAGGTTTTTTTGATAACGTTGCACCATAATTACGAGAAGAGCTAGACCGAATATGTTCGAACAAAATCTGACTTCAGAAGCATTGACAGTAACTACAGTTACATCACAAGACCAAATCACGCAGAAGCCACTACGTGACTCAGTTAAAGCATCATTGAAAAATTACCTTGCTCAATTAAACGGTCAAGAAGTCAGCGAGTTATACGAATTAGTATTAGCTGAAGTTGAACAGCCACTACTAGACACTATCATGCAGTACACTCGCGGTAACCAAACTCGCGCAGCAACCATGATGGGTATTAACCGCGGTACTCTTCGCAAGAAACTTAAAAAATACGGCATGAACTAATCGTTCTTTCGTAATTTATTGAATTAGAAGCCGAGCTCTTTATTGAACTCGGCTTTTTTTTGTTTATATGGCAACAAGCGAACAATTATCAATCAATTAATTAGATGTAACGATTGATAACGTAATCACTACCGATATAATGACCCATTAATCTAATCGTCTGGAAGCTACATGCTTGATATGAAAAGGGAAGAATGGCTTAGCACACTGATCCGTGAACTGCCTGATCGTCATCTTCTGTTGGATACATCCGGACGTATTGTTGAAAACTTTGACAATCCAAATCACCACACAGTTTCAGAACTGTTGCCTCCCGCGGTTGAAAAGCAGCTGTTAGAGGCGGCAAAGCAAGCTTATTCCAGTCGCGAAATTCAATACATTCAATACTCTCTTGCGCCCTGTCAGCAACTTCAGCTTTCTATTGAACAACTTTTCGCTCAAGGGGAAGAGTCTGCAGAATCAGACGATCGATATTTTGAATCGACATTAAAGCCATTGTATCTCTCGCCAGAAAAGCAATACGTGCTGTGGCAAGAGCGAGATATTACTAAAGCACAGCAACGTGAAGCTGAGCTGATAGAACTCGCTGAAATCGATGAGCTAACTGGGGTTTTAAATAGACGTGCCTTTTTACTTAGGTTGGAAAAAGAGTTCAGTCAACCGCCTAAGCAAAGCTTAACGTGTTTGATGATAGACATAGACCACTTCAAAGAAATCAATGATCAAGTTGGCCACCTCTCTGGTGATGAGGTAATCGTTCAAGTCGCGAGTTTATGCCAACAGTCAATAGACTGCGATGATTATCTAGGTCGCTTGGGTGGCGAAGAATTCGGTGTCATTCTCACACACACCAGTGCCATTGAAGCTTATTACGTTGCAGAGACGATTCGTAAAACGATTGAATCAACACCATGCACCGTAGACGGCCACATCATCTACCCAACAGTCAGCATCGGTGTTGCTGAATACACACCACATCTTAAAACCATAAAAGAACTATTGGCTCAAGCTGATAGAGCCATGTACTCTTCAAAGCAGACTGGCCGCAACCAAGTCACGCTTTACCATAATAACCTACCCACTTTAAAAATTGACGCTCAACTAAGAGCCAAAATACTGCAAGCTTCCTAGGGTTATCAACCGTAGTAAACCTCTCTCCCTAACGGGGACCTTTTCAGCTATTTACCATCAGCAGCACAGCATGAGCTTTGTTTATCTTCGCTCGCCAAAGCACCTAAGATAGAACAATGGCTCGCATCGTCATCTACATGACCGCAGCAAGCATCATTAATCTTCTTTAATGCCGTGCGTATTCTGCCAAGTTCACTGATTTTTTCATCAATAAGTGTCAGCTTTGCCGTTGTGATGGCTTTCACTTCCGAGCAACTGTGCTGCGTTGCTTCCAAGCGAATCTCGAGCAATTCCTTAATTTCATCTAAACTCAGCCCTAACGCTTTAGATTTAAGAATAAAGGTCACCTGTTTTTGATTGTTTTCATCATATAAGCGATATCCTGAGTCACTGCGACTGGCAGGAGCAATCAGGTTACTTTTTTCATAAAACCGTAAGGTATCGGCTGTCACACCGCATCGTTTCGCTAATTCACCGATCTGAAACATGTTTTTTCCTACTGTTCCGTCCATTCCACAATTAACCTTATCGTTACTTTTCAGGCTGAAATGGCACTTTTCATAATTAATTTTGAGATGCCAAACGATTGCGCGAGCTTTTTTGTAATAAATTAGTTAGAATCTGCGCCATCAAATTTGGAGTTGGTTATCTTATAGCTTGATTATAAGAACACCCCAAAGGTCTTTACCAAAACTGGCCAATATTTTATCTCTTACTGGTATCTAAGATACTCCACGCTAAGAAGATAGAAACAAGTTCTTTTTTGGCAAATATCTTTATTTTAACCCCATGAATTTGAGGAAGATGGAAGCATGAATAACGCTCGTCCAATTCGCCGCGCTCTAATCAGCGTATCAGACAAAACTGGTATCGTTGAATTTGCACAAGCTCTTGCTAACCGTGGTGTAGATATCCTATCTACCGGTGGCACTGCTCGCCTGCTTGCTGAAAAAGGCATCTCTGTTACAGAAGTATCTGATTACACTGGTTTCCCAGAAATGATGGATGGCCGTGTTAAGACTCTGCACCCAAAAGTTCATGGTGGCGTTCTAGGCCGTCGTGGCCAAGATGATGACGTGATGGAAACTCACGGTATCAACCCTATCGATATGGTTGTTGTAAACCTATACCCATTCGCAGAAACCGTTGCTAAAGAAGGCTGTACCCTTGCTGACGCTGTTGAGAACATCGACATCGGCGGCCCTACAATGGTTCGCTCTGCTGCGAAAAACCACAAAGACGTGACTATCGTTGTAAACGCACACGACTACGAGCGCGTTGTCGCTGAAATGGACGCGAACGAGAAATCTCTAACACTAGAGACTCGCTTCGACCTTGCTATCGCAGCATTCGAACACACGGCTTCTTACGACGGCATGATCGCAAACTACTTCGGTACTATGGTTCCTAGCTACGGTGCCTCTTTACTTGATGAAGAAGGTAAGAAGGCTGACGAAGAGTCTAAATTCCCTCGCACGTTCAACCAACAGTTCGAGAAGAAACAAGACATGCGCTACGGTGAGAACAGCCACCAAGCGGCAGCATTCTACGTTGAAGCAAACCCTGAAGAAGCATCTGTTTCTACTGCTCGCCAAATCCAAGGTAAAGCGCTTTCTTACAACAACATCGCTGACACTGACGCAGCGCTTGAGTGTGTGAAAGAGTTCGACCAGCCAGCATGTGTCATTGTTAAGCACGCTAACCCATGTGGTGTTGCACTAGGTGAAGACATCCTAGAAGCTTACGACCGTGCATTCAAAACAGACCCAACGTCTGCATTTGGCGGCATCATCGCTTTCAACCGTGAGCTAGACGCTGCAACAGCAACGGCTATCACTGAGCGTCAATTCGTTGAAGTTATCATTGCACCATCTGTTTCTGCTGAAGCAGTAGTAATCGTAGCGGCTAAGAAAAACCTTCGCCTGCTTGAGTGCGGTGAGTGGACAACTAAGACAACTGGTTTTGACGTGAAACGCGTTAACGGCGGCCTGCTAGTTCAAGACCGCGACCAAGGCATGGTTTCTGAAGATGACCTGAAAGTGGTTTCTAAGCGTCAGCCAACAGCTGAAGAATTGAAAGATGCTCTATTCTGCTGGAAAGTAGCGAAGTACGTTAAATCTAACGCTATCGTTTACTCGAAAGGCGACATGACTATTGGTGTAGGCGCAGGCCAAATGAGCCGCGTTTACTCTGCGAAAATCGCAGGTATCAAAGCTGCAGACGAAGGTCTACAAGTTGAAGGTTGTGTGATGGCATCTGACGCGTTCTTCCCATTCCGTGACGGTATCGACGCGGCAGCAGAAGCGGGCATCAAGTGTGTTATCCAACCGGGCGGCTCTATGCGTGATGACGAAGTTATCGCAGCAGCAGACGAACACGGCATGGCGATGATATTCACAGGCATGCGTCACTTCCGCCACTAATTTCCTCTTCGTATTTGGCACTGTGGCGTCGTTAGCTGCTTTCGCCCACCCCGGTCACATAGTGGACTATGCTCCCGGGGATGGGCTCAATTGCTGCCTAGCCACATCACCAACTACTTTGAGCAAGACTTATAACTTTGTTTTTTTAAATATTTAGATATTTGAGATTAAGGATTTTACAATGCGAGTTTTAATCATCGGTGCTGGCGGTCGTGAGCACGCACTAGGTTGGAAAGCAGCACAAAACCCAAACGTTGACACAGTATTCATTGCTCCAGGTAACGCAGGTACTGCGCTTGAACCTAAACTTGAGAACGTAAACATCGGTGTTGAAGACATCGCTGGTTTAGTGGCGTTTGCTCAAGAGAAAAAAATCGAACTGACTATCGTTGGCCCTGAAGCGCCATTAGTTATTGGTGTAGTTGACGCATTCCGCGAAGTTGGCCTACCAATCTTCGGCCCAACTCAAGCGGCAGCACAGCTTGAAGGCTCTAAAGCATTCACCAAAGACTTCCTAGCTCGTCACGATATCCCAACAGGTTACTACTCAAACTTCACTGAGATCGAGCCAGCTATCGCTTACGTTCGCGAGCAAGGTGCTCCAATCGTAGTAAAAGCTGACGGCCTTGCGGCGGGTAAAGGCGTTATCGTTGCGATGACACTTGAAGAAGCTGAAGACGCAATCAAAGACATGCTAGCGGGCAACGCATTTGGCGAAGCAGGCAGTCGCGTGGTTATCGAAGAGTTCCTTGAAGGCGAAGAAGCAAGCTTCATCGTAATGGTTGACGGTTCTAGCGTGCTTCCTATGGCCACCAGCCAAGATCACAAACGTGTTGGCGACAAAGACACTGGCCCTAATACTGGCGGCATGGGTGCTTACTCTCCAGCTCCAGTGGTAACTCCTGAAATCCATAACCGCATCCTTGAGGAAGTTATCTATCCAACGGTACGTGGTATGGATGCAGAAGGCGCTCCTTACACTGGTTTCCTTTACGCAGGACTAATGATCGATGCTGACGGCACGCCTAAGGTTATCGAATACAACTGCCGCTTTGGCGACCCTGAAACGCAACCTATCATGATGCGTATGGAGTCAGACCTTGTTGAACTTTGCCTAATGGCTATCGATGAGAAGCTAGACGAAGCAGAATCAAAGTGGGACCCACGCGCTTCTATCGGTGTTGTTCTTGCTGCTGGCGGTTACCCTGCTGACTACGCAAAAGGTGACGTTATTTCACTGCCAACCAGCGAAGTTGAAGGCCAAAAGGTTTTCCACGCGGGTACGACAAATAACGAAGCTGGCGACGTTGTGACAAACGGTGGCCGTGTACTTTGTGCAACGGCACTGGGTAATACGGTTTCTGAAGCTCAGGAGCGCGCTTACGCGTTGACGAAGCAAGTTAGCTGGAATGGTATGTTCCACCGCAATGACATCGGTTACCGTGCGATTGCGCGCGAGCAAGAACAGTAATCAGTCTACGACTCGCTTATGTTCGAATGACCACAAGCAAGTAACAACAGAAAAGGCGCCTCGATTGGCGCCTTTTTTATCACTCAATTTCTCTAGGAATCTGTACCTGTACAGACAAATCAGCACTTGGCCTACAGCAAGCCAAATACCCTCAATCCTTTAGTTGATCGCTATTCTTTCAACAATGACGGCCTAACGACACAATCATGGCTGTCTTCAGCCAGCATCAGTAACTCTTCTACGCTCATCTTACCTAGTGAATCACTGCCAAGAAACGCCGCATAGCTTTCCACAGACGCCAATCGATCGATCACGAAGCTTGGCAAGGTCTGATTAAATTCAAAGCGCTCAAACTCACCACCAGCACACGTTTCAAAAGAACGACCATTCCAGTAACCCTGAACCAGTCTGAGCCCTTCGTCATGCTGCTTCATCGTAGTTTCTAAAACCGACTTGGCTTCTTTCTGGTAGCTTTCAAGTTGCTTAACTTGGATAGGCAAAATTTTGCTATCAATACGATACTGCTGATATACAGCTTCGCCTGACTTATTAAAACGCACATGGACACTATACGGAACCAGCTCATTAGAAGAATTACGTTGCTCACCTTCACGAATAAATTCACGAAGTATACCTTCCGACCAAGCATAGTCCGTTTGGTACCAGCCGTAATCGCCTACAGTGACGTAGTCAGCTGAAGTATGAGGTTGTGTTAGCTTGTTTGTAACCCAGTAGAAACTTGTCGCGTCGCCCATGACTTGGCCGCCGGTGTGAGTTTCAAATTGCTCTAGGTTTTTGCGAGGGCTGGTTGATGAACAGCCAATGAGAAATGTAGATAATAGTGAAACGAGAAGAAATGCTTTTTTCATAAAAACCTGTACCGAGGTGGAATACGACTACCTCGGTACAGTTTAGATTATTTCACTGAATCTTTCAGCGCTTTACCTGCAACAAATGCTGGAACATTTGCAGCAGCGATTTGGATCTCGTCACCAGTTTTTGGGTTACGACCAGTGCGAGCTGCACGGTGGTTTACTTTAAAAGTACCAAAACCAATTAGCTGAACTTGATCGCCATCTTTAAGAGCATCTGTAACACCGCCAAGAGTCGCTTCTAGAGCAGCTTTAGCTTGTGCTTTAGAAAGGTCCGCTTTTTCAGCAATAAAGTCGATTAATTGAGTCTTGTTCATTTTAGGTTTCCCTTCTTTGTATTTTTGAATTCGATTCACTCTAAAACATAAATGCCCCATCTGGCAAAGGTTTGTCGTCGATCTTTAGCTCTAATGCCGTAGTTTTAGCCATAATATGAGTAATAACTCACAATTTGTTACTGATTTTACTGAGCAAGCCCTTGTTTAAAAGGGGCTGAGAGCAAAATTAATGATGACCTAGCCACTACTTATTCTCTATAATCCACGCTGAATCGCTGCTAAAGCGTACAATTTAATTTAAGGGCAAACATGCTGCTGCTAACTATTTATGTCTCCATTGCTATTGGAGTTTCTTTCATTTGTTCTGTTTTGGAAGCTGTACTTTTGAGTATTAGTCCGAGCTACATTGCTCAACTAAAACAAAATGGGCACCCTGCAGCAGAGTCATTAGACAAACTGAAAACCGATATTGACCGCCCACTGGCGTCAATTTTAACGCTCAACACCATCGCGCACACCATCGGTGCTGCGACAGCGGGTGCACAAGCAGCAGTCGTTTTTGGTAGCCAATGGTTAGGCGTATTCTCTGCCGTATTAACTCTGGGTATTTTAGTTCTGTCTGAGATTGTTCCAAAAACCATTGGCGCGACCTACTGGCGTCAACTTGCTCCAGCATCATCAAATGTGCTTCGCTGGATGGTCTTTTTCCTAACACCATTTGTGTGGTTCTCAGAGCAAATCACCAAACGTTTAGCTCGCGGCCACCAGGCACCAAAAATGCGTGATGAGCTATCTGCAATGGCTATTTTGGCAAAAGAGAGCGGTGAATTTGCTGAAGGTGAATCAAAAATCCTGAGCAATCTGTTAGGTATTCAAGATGTGCCCGTGACTCAAGTCATGACACCACGCCCTGTTGTATTCCGCGTTGATGCAGAAATGAGTGTTAATACGTTCCTAGAACAACACAAAGACACGCCATTCTCACGCCCACTGGTTTACAGCGAGCAAACTGACAATATCATCGGTTTTGTCCACCGCTTAGAGCTGTTTAGATTGCAGCAAGCGGGTTGCGGTGAGAAGGCTCTGGGTGAAGTGATGCGCCCTATCCACGTCTTGCTAAACAACATGGGCTTAGCTAAGGCCTTTGACCAAATGATGGCAAACCGCCTGCAACTGTCTTTAGTTGTGGACGAGTACGGCACAATTCAGGGCATCATCACCCTAGAAGATATCTTTGAACACCTAGTGGGTGAAGAGATTGTCGACGAAGCAGATAAAACCACAGACATGCAAGAACTGGCGTTCCAACGCTGGGAAACGTGGAAAGAGACACACGGTGTTATCGAAAACCGCGATGAAGAGGACGAGCTAGAAGAAAAAACTCTAGCAGACAACGACACCTCAGACTCAAAGTCAGCGGATGAAAGCAAGGTTCAAAAAGAAGACAAGAAAGACGCTTAATCTAAATTTGATAGCGTCAGATACAACAAAGGCTCCCTAGGGAGCCTTTGTTTTTTATTCTATTCGCTACAACTCAACATCCGTTATAACGCAACACCAATGTTGCTCACTGGGTCTTCACGCAGTTCGTGGCGTAGGTCTTTGATCAGCTCTAAGTCACGCTCAGTCGTTTCACGTAGAGGTCGGAAAATGGCCCACTGAACGTCCCACTCTTCACATACCGCTTCGTTTTCTTTCTGGTTTTCGTTCGTCACTTCTTCAGCGCCTTGAGCAAACTCAAGCTCAGCAACCGTCTTCACCGATTGTTGACTCACTTTAATTACCGCTTCCAACATATGCTCACGATCAAGTAGACCATGGATTAATGTTGCTAAGCCTTGGCATGCATCCATTGCAGGGTAAACACCATAGAAATCAAAATCATCTGCGCTAGGGAATAGCTCTTCTACTTTCTCAAGTTGACGCTCAAAGTTCACCTTTGCCGTTTTAACGGTTAGGATTTCCCAAATGCTATCCAAAACATCACGGTAGATTCGAGCTTCCGCAAATTCTGTATTCTCACAAAACATGGCATAGTTAGGATACATACGCTCACATAGACACGCCATAAAAGTAATTTGTTGCCAAGGTTCTAACTTTTCAAGACGAACCTGCAGTGGATTCTGAAGCATAGTCACTCAATAATTGCAGAAAAAGACAGCGAAAGTGTACTTGATAAACCCTGGGGGGAAAAGGTAAGCCGATGAACAATTTTACGAATAAGCTCTATATTCTTACCGAGCATGACGATACCTATACGCAACTGATTCTAAACCAAGGGTTACCTGACCTCGAAATCACTCAAAACCCCGAATTAGCTGAGATCGTACTGGCTGCTCCTCCTTTAATAGTGGAGCGACTTAATGAGTTTAAAAAGCTAGACTGGGTGCAAAGTACCTATGCTGGAATCAATAAACTCACTCAGCCGGATCTTCGCCAAGATTATACGCTGACCAACGTCAAAGGCATCTTCGGCCCTGCGATTGCTGAATACGTGTTGGGTTACACGATCAGCCACTGTAGACACTTTCCTCACTACCACCAGCAACAAGTACAACGAAACTGGCAGCCGCAGCTTTATACCAGCCTAACTGACAAAACCATGGTGATTTTAGGAACGGGGTCAATTGGCAGTCATTTAGCTAAAACCGCTGCTGCTTTTGGTATTCACACCATAGGTGTCAACCGGACAGGTATCCCATCAAAGCAAGAAACCTTCAAAGACACTTTCCACATTAATGAACTAGAAGCCGCCCTCAAGCAAGCGGATATTGTAGTGAACACCCTGCCATCAACGGATGAGACCTACCAACTACTGAATCAAACCACCTTAAGCTACTGCTCTAACGTATTGCTGTTTAATGTGGGGCGCGGGGAAAGCGTAGACAATAAAGCGTTACTGCTTGCGATTAAGAATAAATGGGTTGAACACGCTTTCTTAGATGTCTTTGAATGCGAACCTCTCACACAAGAACACCCGTTTTGGACGTTGCCGCAAGTGACCATCACACCACACATTGCGGCTCTAAGTGAGCCAAGACAGGTCGTGGAGATCTTCGCCAATAATTACCAACAATGGCGAGATGGTTTTACACTGAATAACACCATTGATTTTGATAAAGGCTACTGATGTTCTCGTCACTGCTCACCGAGATACGACAATGCACCGCTTGTGAACCTCATTTATCACACGGTGCAAACCCAGTGATTCAGGCACACCCAAACGCGCGCTTGTTAATCATAGGCCAAGCACCCGGTATCAAGGTTCATCAATCATCTATCCCTTGGAACGACGCCAGTGGCGAGCGATTGAGAGAATGGCTAGAGATGGATAGCGATACGTTTTATGACGAACAAAAAGTCGCGATTGTCCCGATGGGCTTTTGCTATCCAGGAAAGGGAAAAAGTGGCGATCTACCGCCTCGAAAGGAGTGCGCTGCGCTATGGCACCAAAAAGTACTGCAATCACTGCCCAACATCCAAATGACCTTGCTGATTGGTCAGTATGCGCAAAACTATTATCTAAAAGATAAAGCCACCAGCACACTCACTGAAACGGTACGTAACTGGCAGGCTTGGGCTCCAGAATTTTTGCCACTTCCCCACCCTTCACCACGTAATAATATCTGGCTCAAGAAAAACCCATGGTTCGAAAGTGAAGTCATTCCCTATATCAGGAAGCACGTATCAGAGCATTTGGCCTGCCATGATCCAAATGCCTAATTAGCTGCACATCAACGATGATTTAGCCGATATTGAGTGCGGATAGAAAGATAATAAAAAAGCGCTGCCGATTTCTCGACAGCGCTTTTTCTAAAAACACATACTGAATTACTTATGGTATGGCTTAGATAGGTCGTGAACTGCGTCCACAAATACACCAGCATTTTCTGGTGGCACATCTAGGTGAATACCATGGCCAAGGTTAAATACGTGGCCAGTACCGCCGTCACCAAAACCTTCAAGGATAGTGCCGACTTCTTCACGAATACGCTCAGGTTGTGCGTAAAGTACTGATGGGTCCATGTTGCCTTGTAGAGCCACTTTATCGCCAATACGTGCTTTTGCATCAGCAATATTGATTGTCCAGTCTAGCCCAACTGCATCACAGCCAGTCGCTGCGATAGATTCTAGCCACATGCCACCGTTCTTAGTGAACAGAGTAACCGGTACACGGCGACCTTCGTTTTCACGAATTAGGCCATCGACAATTTTGTGCATGTACTGCAGTGAGAACAGGTTGTAGTCACGCGGAGTAAGTACACCACCCCATGTGTCGAATACCATTACCGATTGTGCACCTGCTTTAATTTGCGCGTTCAGGTATTCAATAACAGTGTCAGCCAGCTTATCTAGAAGTAAGTGCAACGTTTGTGGCTCTGCATACATCATCTTCTTGATCTTAGTGAACGCCTTCGAGCTGCTGCCTTCAACCATGTAAGTTGCCAATGTCCAAGGGCTACCAGAGAAACCAATCAGTGGCACTTCGCCTTTCAGGTCTTTACGGATCTGACGAACGGCATTCATTACGTATTGAAGTTCACCTTCAGGATCAGGTAGGCCAATTTTTTCTACGTCAGCTTTACATGTGATAGGGCGTTCAAACTTAGGGCCTTCACCTGTTTCGAAGTACAAACCTAAACCCATCGCATCTGGGATAGTTAGGATGTCAGAGAACAAGATTGCCGCATCAAGCGGGAAACGACGTAAAGGTTGAAGTGTTACTTCTGATGCTAGTTCAGCGTTTTTGCACAAAGACATGAAATCGCCCGCTTCAGCGCGCGTTGCTTTGTACTCTGGAAGATAGCGGCCAGCTTGGCGCATCATCCATACCGGTGTGTAATCAACAGGCTGTTTTAAAAGTGCGCGTAAATAGCGATCGTTTTTTAATTCGGTCATTCCGTTAAATTCCAATTCAATCTTGTCTAGTTTTGATGGCAAGTATTCTAACACTGATTGAAGGGTAAAAGCTGTGTGCTTTGCAACCTAGATCAAGTTATTAACTTTTAAATCCATGCTTAATTTGCACCCAATTACAGGAGCATGTTAAAAATTTGTTCGCTAGCGAAAATTACAATTATAACAACTGAGTAGTCACTACTCAGCATCTCATAACGACATCTTACTTACCCCCTCCACTTGTGGAGGGTTTTTTTTAGTGCTTGACCACCCATAGGCCAAATACTATCACAGGTAATTTAATGTTCTAGTTCTTGCTCCGCGACGCCGGCTTTCCTTATGTCATCGACTGTATTCTCAATCAATTGTCTCGCAATCGTTCCGACTGGAGCAACATCAGGTAGGCTTGTTACGTCAAACCATTGGGCATCTGACAGTTCGCTGTAATCAGGTTTGAGCGTTCCACCAGCATAGTCTGCAAGAAAGGCCATCATCATACTCGATGGAAACGCCCATGGCTGGCTACCAAAGTAACGAATGTTACTCACGTCGATACCCGTTTCTTCTTTGACTTCTCGCGCCACACACTGCTCTAGGGTTTCTCCAACCTCTAGGAAGCCCGCTATTACGGTGTACATACCCGTTTTATGCCTTGGGTGCTGCGCAAGTAATATCTTGTTGTCGTTTCGTACAGCGACAATGATGCACGGGAAGATACGAGGGTAATGAAGCGTTCGGCAGTCTCCACATTGCATCGCCACCTGATTATGATTGAGATGATTACGACCGCCGCACTGAGGACAAAAACGCATACTTTGTGTCATGTGCCCATACTGGATAGCTTTGCTTGCGATCAGAAAACTTGATTCAGACCAGTGAAGCAAATCTCTGAGGCTGACCATGCTCAGTTCAATCTCCACATCGCAATCGTTGAGCCAATACACCTTACGACCTTGATGCTGACCAATACAGATTGCATGCTCAACACTCAGTCCTAGCTCTTCAGCAGAGCCAAAAGGAAACTGATCATCATTAACCCAAATATCACTACCAGAAACGACGCACCAATAAGCTTGATCTGTCATTTTGTTATCACTTTTTTTAACATCCCTATGCCTCATTGCTTGCAGTTCGTTCATTTTACTGGCAATCTAATTTCATACTAGAGTTGTAGCAGAGAATATTTCAAGCTATTACTTTTAGTCGCTACCAATAAAACGGACCCTGCTTAGGCAATTACTTGATCACAAGGTTGTGATCAGATCATGAGGACATGGTCATGCTAAATAAATTCAAACAAATACAAGAACAATGGGGTGGCTCTAATGAGGTCATCGATCATTGGCTCGAAACTCGACAGTCTCTAATCGTTGAGTATTGTAAGCTAGGTGCCTTGCAGCCAGCTAGCAATGGGCAATCAAACGTTGTTGAACTCCCTTCTCCTAAAGAAATAAGCTCATTCTGCGATCATGTTGTCGATTATATCTCAGAGGGTCATTTTAAGATCTACGATATGGTCATGAAAAAATGGCAAGCAACAGGCTTTAAAACCAATGACGAGATTGATACAACTTACGCGAAGATCGTACTTACAACCGAGCCGCTTCTAGAGTTCAATGATAAGTACGTTAAAGTAAATGCAGACGATGAGTTGCCTAACTTCGAAGGAGATATGTCAAAAGTAGGTGAACTACTCGAAGTACGTTTTGAAGTAGAAGATAATCTTATCCAGCTTATTGCAGACAGTTTAGCGATTCCACCAGGCGCTTAGTTAGCCGAATCCTTAATAAGCTTGCCTCTGTGCAAGCTTTTTGTTTTGTCTGTAAGCTTATCCAAACTACCCAGAACCTTTCAGACAGAGCTTACTCGCTCGCCCTGACCTTTAGCCATAAGCATATGGTTACAGCCCTAATCAGCCTAATCATCTCTACCCTTTATCTTACTGGCCTCAAAGAGCACTCTTCAGGACATAAATCCAACCCCACCAGCTAGATAAGCACACCTATCACTTTATAAGTTCATAGCTAAATACCAATACGCCAGATACAAAAAAGGCACCCGAAGGTGCCTTTTTCTTATCTCTTAGAGACTACTCGTAGAGCTTACTCTTCTGAAGAGAAACCAGCGTTTAGAAGTGCTGCTAGATTGTCAGTAGCTTGTTCAGCTGAAGGACCTTCTTGCTCTTCTTCACGTTGCTTTTGACGCTCTTGGTGGTATGCGAAACCAGTACCAGCTGGGATCAGACGACCAACAATTACGTTCTCTTTCAGACCGCGAAGGTCATCACGCTTACCAGAAACCGCAGCTTCTGTTAGTACGCGAGTCGTTTCTTGGAACGATGCAGCTGAGATAAATGACTCAGTTGCAAGAGATGCTTTAGTAATACCTAGTAGGTCACGTTCGAAACGTACTAGTTCTTTACCTTCAGCTTCTAGCTTACGGTTAGCAATCTTAACATTGTGGTACTCAACTTGTTCGCCAGGTAGGAACGGAGAGTCACCAGAATGAGTGATTGTACACTTACGTAGCATTTGACGAACGATAGTCTCGATGTGCTTATCGTTAATCTTTACGCCTTGTAAGCGGTAAACTTCTTGAACTTCGTTCGCGATGTACTGAGTTACTGCGTGGATACCACGTAGACGCAGGATATCGTGTGGAGTTTCAGGGCCGTCAGCGATTACATCACCACGTTCAATCTTCTCACCTTCGAACACGTTCAATTGACGGTGCTTAGGAATCATCTCTTCGTAAGCGTCACCGCCTTCACGAGTGATTACTAGACGACGCTTACCTTTCGTTTCTTTACCGAAAGACACAGTACCTGTGTGCTCAGCAAGGATCGCAGGCTCTTTAGGCTTACGAGCTTCGAATAGGTCAGCTACGCGTGGTAGACCACCGGTGATATCTTTGTTTCCGCTCGATTTTTGAGGGATACGAGATAGTGTGTCACCAATGCCAACTTCAGCGCCATCTTCGATGTTTACAATCGCTTTGCCAGGTAGGAAGTAGTGAGCTGGCATATCAGTACCAGGAATCATTACGTCGTTACCTTGCTCATCAACAAGTTTGATAGCTGGACGCATATCTTTACCTGCTGCTGGGCGAGCTGCTGCGTCTGTTACTTCACTTGAAGAAAGACCCGTTAGATCGTCAGTTTGACGAGAAACTGTAATACCATCGATCATATCTACGAATTGGATACGACCTGCCACTTCAGTGATGATTGGCATGGTATGCGCTTCCCAGTTAGCTACAACTTCACCAGCAGTAACTGCTGCGTTGTCGCCTTTGGTTAGCATCGAACCGTAAGGAAGTTTGTGCTTCTCTTTAGTACGGCCGAATTCATCAATAATCGTCATCTCAGATGCACGAGAAGTGATAACCAGTTTCTTATCTTTGTTAACTACGAACTTAGCATTGTGAAGTTTCACAGTACCAGTTGTCTTAGCTTGGATGCTGTTCTCTGCTGCTGCAGTAGATGCCGCACCACCGATGTGGAACGTACGCATCGTTAGCTGTGTACCCGGTTCACCGATAGATTGTGCAGCGATAACACCAACTGCTTCACCTTGGTTCACTAGGTGACCACGTGCTAGGTCACGACCGTAACACTGTGCACAACAACCGAAGTCTGCATCACAGGTAACAACAGAGCGCACTTTCATGCTATCTACTGAGTTGTCTTCCATGATTTGACACCACTTCTCATCAATCAGAGTATTACGTGGAATCAGTACATCTTCAGTACCAGGCTTAAGAACGTCTTCAGCTACTACACGACCTAGAGCAAGCTCAGAAAGTGCAACTTTAACGTCACCACCTTCGATGTGAGGCATCATGTCGATACCTTCATGCGTGCCACAGTCATGTTCGTGTACTACAACGTCTTGAGCAACGTCTACTAGACGACGAGTTAGGTAACCCGAGTTTGCTGTTTTCAGTGCTGTATCCGCAAGACCCTTACGAGCACCGTGCGTTGAGATAAAGTACTGAAGGACGTTTAGACCTTCTTTAAAGTTCGCTGTGATCGGCGTTTCGATGATTGAACCATCTGGACGCGCCATCAGACCACGCATACCTGCTAGCTGACGAATCTGAGCTGCAGAACCACGTGCGCCCGAGTCGGCCATCATGTAAATGCTGTTGAACGATTCTTGCTGTTCTTCTTCGCCGTCACGGTTGATAACTGTTTCAGAAGATAGGTTATCCATCATTGCTTTCGCAACGCGGTCATTCGTAGATGCCCAGATATCGATAACTTTGTTGTAACGCTCACCCGCAGTAACAAGACCTGATTGGAATTGCTCTTGGATTTCACGAACTTCTTCTTCAGCAGATTCAATTTCATCGTATTTCGCTTGAGGAACAACCATATCGTTGATACCTACAGAAACACCAGAAAGTGCCGCGTATGCGAAACCTGCGTACATGATTTGGTCAGCAAATACTACTGTATCTTTTAGACCAAGCTTACGGTAACACTCGTTAAGAAGAGTAGAGATCTGCTTCTTACCTAACTTTTGGTTAACGATGCTGTACGGTAGGCCAGCTGGAACGATCTGCCATAGCATTGCACGACCTACAGTCGTATCAACTAGGCCAGTATTCGTTGTGCTATTGCCGTCTTCATCTACTACAGTTTCAGTGATACGTACTTTAACGCGAGCGTGTAGCTCAGCAGTCTTAGTACGGTATGCCTTTTCAGCCTCAGCAGGGCCAGCAAGGTACATACCTTCACCTTTCACGTTGATCTTGTCACGTGTCATGTAGTAAAGACCCAATACAACGTCCTGAGAAGGTACGATGATTGGATCACCTGATGCTGGCGACAGAATGTTATTCGTCGACATCATTAGGGTACGAGCTTCAAGCTGTGCTTCTAGAGTTAGAGGCACGTGTACAGCCATTTGGTCACCATCGAAGTCGGCGTTGTATGCCGCACACACTAGTGGGTGAAGCTGAATCGCTTTACCTTCGATTAGTACTGGTTCAAACGCTTGGATACCTAGACGGTGAAGTGTAGGTGCACGGTTAAGCAGTACTGGGTGTTCACGGATCACTTCGTCTAGGATATCCCAAACGATCGCTTCTTCGCGCTCTACCATTTTCTTAGCAGCTTTGATTGTCGTAGCCATGCCACGAGTTTCTAGCTTGCTGTAGATGAACGGCTTAAATAGCTCAAGTGCCATCTTCTTAGGAAGACCACACTGATGTAGACGAAGGTATGGACCAACTGTGATTACAGAACGGCCAGAGTAGTCTACACGTTTACCTAGAAGGTTCTGACGGAAACGACCTTGTTTACCCTTGATCATATCAGCAAGAGATTTCAGAGGACGCTTGTTAGAACCCGTGATCGCACGACCGCGACGACCGTTATCTAGAAGGGCATCAACAGACTCTTGCAGCATACGCTTTTCGTTACGTACGATGATGTCTGGAGCCGCTAGCTCTAGAAGACGCTTCAAACGGTTGTTACGGTTGATCACACGACGGTAAAGGTCGTTCAGATCAGAGGTCGCAAAACGACCGCCATCTAGTGGTACTAGAGGACGTAGATCTGGCGGTAGCACTGGAAGTACAGTTAGGATCATCCACTCAGGCTTGTTGCCTGACGAAATGAACGCTTCAACTAGCTTCAAACGCTTAGTAACTTTCTTACGCTTAGTTTCAGAGTTAGTTGTTTCCAACTCTTCGCGCATTTCTTCCACTTCTTGATGAAGGTCCATTGTTGAAAGCAGATCTTTGATCGCTTCAGCACCCATCTTAGCAGTGAATTCGTCACCCCACTCTTCTAGACGATCCAGATACTCTTCTTCAGTAAGCATCTGAGATTTTTCTAGATCAGTCATACCCGGTTCAGTTACTACGTACATTTCGAAGTAAAGAACACGTTCGATATCACGCAGAGGGATATCCATTAGTAGACCGATACGAGACGGTAGTGATTTTAGGAACCAGATGTGAGCAACTGGTGAAGCAAGCTCGATGTGGCCCATACGGTCACGACGAACTTTAGTTTGTGTAACTTCAACGCCACACTTCTCACAGATAACACCACGGTGCTTCAGGCGCTTGTATTTGCCACAAAGACATTCGTAGTCTTTAACTGGACCAAAAATACGTGCACAGAACAGACCATCACGTTCAGGTTTGAACGTACGATAGTTAATTGTTTCTGGCTTTTTAACTTCACCAAAAGACCACGAACGGATCGTGTCTGGTGAAGATAGACCGATTTTGATTGCATCAAATTCTTCGGTCTTATGCTGTGCTTTTAGAAAGTTTAATAAGTCTTTCACGTTCAGCTCCTGTAAGGAGTTAAAGGAGCTCACCGACTAAAGTGAGCCCCCTTTACCAAGTAATCCAATCTTCTTTATAAAAAAGAGGGATTACTCTTCGTCTTCTAGCTCGATGTTGATACCTAGCGAGCGAATCTCTTTCAACAGTACGTTGAACGACTCTGGCATGCCAGGTTCCATGCTATGGTTACCATCTACGATGTTCTTGTACATCTTAGTACGGCCGTTAACGTCATCCGACTTAACTGTTAGCATTTCTTGTAGAGTATATGCAGCACCGTATGCTTCTAGTGCCCATACTTCCATCTCACCGAAACGCTGACCACCGAACTGAGCTTTACCACCAAGTGGTTGCTGAGTTACTAGGCTGTAAGAACCAGTTGAACGAGCATGCATCTTGTCATCAACCAAGTGGTTCAGTTTCAGCATGTACATGTAACCAACAGTTACAGGACGCTCAAACGAATCACCAGTACGCCCATCAAACAGTTTAAGCTGACCAGATTCTGGCAGATCACCCAGTTTAAGTAGTTCTTTGATTAGAGACTCAGAAGCACCGTCGAACACAGGTGTAGCAATCGGTAGACCGCCACGTAGGTTCTTGATCAGTGTACGAACTTGATCATCAGACAGTTCAGCAATATCAACTTTCTGACGAGTATCGCCAAGATCGTAAACCTTCTGTAGGAACTCACGGAACTTATGCAGTTCTTGTTGTTCCTTAACCATTTGGTTGATCTTGTCACCGATACCTTTCGCAGCCAAACCTAAGTGAACTTCTAGGATCTGACCAATGTTCATACGCGATGGTACACCCAGCGGGTTAAGTACGATGTCTACAGGCTGACCTTTCTCATCGTATGGCATGTCTTCAACAGGGTTAATCTTAGAGATTACACCTTTGTTACCGTGACGACCGGCCATCTTATCACCAGGCTGGATACGACGTTTAACCGCTAGGTAAACTTTAACAATCTTAAGAACGCCAGGTGCTAGATCATCACCTTGAGTGATTTTACGACGCTTAGTTTCAAACTTCTTATCGAAGTCTGCTTTTAGCTCATCCCACTGCTCAGCAAGTTGCTCAAGCTGTGTTTGTAGCGCATCGTCTTCTAGAACTTGCTCTAGCCATTGCTTACGACCGATAGTATCAAGCTTAGCTTCAGAGTAACCACCAGACAGAAGTACAGCTTTAACACGGTTAAGAAGGCCACCCTCAAGAATTTGGAACTCTTCAGTTAGATCTTTCTTAGCTTCTTTAAGCTGCATCTGTTCGATTTCAAGTGCACGTTTGTCTTTCTCTACGCCATCGCGAGTAAAGACTTGTACATCGATGATAGTACCCGAAACAGAGTTTGGTACACGTAGAGAAGTATCTTTAACATCAGATGCTTTCTCACCGAAGATAGCACGTAGTAGCTTCTCTTCAGGAGTCAGTTGAGTTTCACCTTTAGGGGTTACTTTACCAACTAGGATGTCGCCACCCTTAACTTCAGCACCAATGTAAACGATACCTGACTCGTCTAGTTTAGACAGAGCAGACTCACCTACGTTTGGAATATCAGCTGTGATCTCTTCAGAACCCAGCTTAGTATCACGAGCCACACAAGATAATTCTTGAATGTGGATTGTCGTGAAACGGTCTTCTTGAACTACGCGCTCAGATACTAAGATCGAGTCTTCGAAGTTGTAACCGTTCCAAGGCATGAATGCGATACGCATGTTTTGGCCAAGAGCTAGTTCACCAAGGTCTGTTGAAGGACCGTCAGCAAGAACATCGCCGCGTGCAACTGGTTCACCAGGAAGTACAGTTGGACGTTGGTTAATACATGTGTTTTGGTTCGAACGCGTGTACTTAGTCAGGTTGTAGATATCGATACCAGCTTCGCCAGGTACCAATTCATCTTCGTTAACCTTAACTACGATACGAGAAGCGTCAACAGACTGAACTTGACCACCACGTTTAGCAACCGCTGTAACACCAGAGTCAACTGCGATGTTACGTTCGATACCCGTACCTACTAGAGGCTTATCAGCTCTCAGTGTTGGTACAGCTTGACGTTGCATGTTGGCACCCATCAATGCACGGTTCGCATCATCGTGTTCTAGGAACGGGATAAGCGAAGCAGCGATAGATACTACTTGGTTTGTCGCAACGTCCATGTAGTCAACGTGATCGCGTGGGTGAAGACCAGATTCACCTTTTTGACGAGCTGTGATTAGCTCATCTGCAAACGTACCTTCTTCAGTAAGAATGGTGTTTGCTTGCGCGATTACGAATTGACCTTCCTGGATTGCAGACAGGTAATCAACTTCTTCTGTTACTACACCATCTACTACACGACGGTACGGAGTTTCTAGGAAACCGTAATCGTTACAACGTGCAAATGCAGATAGCGAGTTAATTAGACCGATGTTTGGACCTTCAGGCGTTTCGATCGGACATAGACGACCGTAGTGAGTTACGTGAACGTCACGTACTTCGAAGCCTGCGCGCTCACGAGTAAGACCACCAGGACCTAAAGCAGAGATACGACGCTTGTGCGTAACTTCTGACAATGGGTTGTTTTGGTCCATAAACTGTGAAAGCTGTGAAGAGCCAAAGAATTCTTTAACTGCAGCAGAGATCGGCTTAGCGTTGATAAGATCTTGAGGCATGATTGCATCAAGGTCACCAAGGCTTAAACGTTCTTTAACGGCACGTTCTACACGAACTAGACCAACACGGAATTGGTTTTCTGCCATTTCACCTACAGAACGGATACGACGGTTGCCAAGGTGGTCGATATCGTCCACTTCACCAATGCCGTTACGGATACCAATCAGTTTCTTCATCACTTCGATGATGTCTGATTCATCCAGAGTACCGCGCTCTTCTTCTTCTTCACGCTCGATAGAGCTGTTGAATTTCATACGGCCTACAGTTGATAGGTCGTAACGATCTTCAGAGAAGAATAGGCTTTCGAACAATGATTCTGCAGCTTCTTTCGTTGGTGGCTCGCCAGGACGCATCATGCGGTAGATTTCTACCAATGCAGAGATGCGATCTACTGTGCTATCCGCACGTAGAGTGTCTGACATGAATGGACCATGGTCTAGGTCATTCGTGAACAGCACTTCTAGAGTCTTGTGACCTGCTTGAGACAGGTTAGCAAGTGCTTCTAGGCTAATCTCTTGGTTTGCGCCAACGATGATCTCGCCAGTTGCTTCGTTGATGTAATCTTTCGCAGCAATCTTTTCAACGATGTACTCTACTGGTACTTCGATGTGCTCAACGCCATCTTTTTCAAGTTGACGGATATGGCGAGCAGTTACACGACGACCAGTCTCAACGTAAGTTTTGCCGTTTGCTTCGATGTCGAATGACGCAGTTTCACCACGTAGACGATCAGGAACCAACTCCATAAGTAGAGTTTGGTCTTTCACTTCGAAGTTCACTTTGTCGAAGAACAGATCTAGGATCTCTTCAGTCGATTTACCAAGTGCACGAAGGATAATCGATGCTGGTAGCTTACGACGACGGTCGATACGTACGAATAAGTTATCCTTAGGATCGAACTCAAAGTCTAACCATGAGCCACGGTAAGGAATTACACGTGCGTTATAAAGAACTTTACCTGATGAGTGGGTCTTACCCTTATCACTGTCGAAGAACACGCCTGGGCTTCGGTGCAGCTGGGATACGATAACCCTCTCGGTACCATTAATTACGAAAGTACCATTGTCTGTCATAAGCGGAATTTCGCCCATGTAGACTTCTTGTTCTTTAATGTCTTTTACAGTACCTGCTGGTGCATCTCGATCAAAGATAACTAGACGTAGTTTTACGCGTAGTGGCTTTGAGTAAGTAACACCGCGGATTTGACATTCTTTAACGTCAAAAACTGGCTCACCAAGACGGTAGCTAACGTATTGCAGCTCAGAATTGCCGTTGTAGCTCTGAATTGGAAATACAGAACGGAAAGCAGCTTCAAGACCGTATTGACCTTCAGGATCCTGTTCGATGAATTTGTCGAAAGAATCAAGCTGGATCGATAACAGGTATGGAATGTCCAAAACTTGTGGACGAGTACCAAAATCCTTACGGATGCGCTTTTTCTCGGTATAAGAGTAAACCATGGGGTTCCTCAGCTCGCTGATAAGTGACCCAAACCACCCAAAACACTCTTCAGAGGGGGCGGTGACAAACAGCTGTTTACTGTAGTGAACAATCATTTCGAAAAAATGACTGTTTTTTTGCTTGGATTATGACGGTTAAACAGCGGAAATTTCGTCATAGCCCTACAGCGCAAAAAGGCCGGTGGTTAATAAACCACCAGCCATTAGCCTTGCGGCTAAGAAATTAAGTAATAATTACTTAACTTCAACAGAAGCGCCAGCTTCTTCTAGCTGTGCTTTAAGAGCTTCAGCTTCAGCTTTGTCAACGCCTTCTTTAAGCGCTGCAGGAGCTGAGTCTACAAGACCTTTAGCTTCTTTAAGACCTAGGCCAGTTGCGCCACGTACAGCTTTGATAACTTGTACTTTGTTAGCGCCAGCAGCAGTTAGGATTACGTCGAATTCAGTTTGCTCAGCAGCAGCTTCAGCAGAAGCACCACCAGCTACAACTGCAGCAGCAGCAGTAACACCGAATTTCTCTTCCATAGCTTCGATAAGCTCAACAACTTGCATTACAGACATTTCTGCAACTGCGTCTAGGATTTGCTCGTTAGTAATAGACATAACAATTCTCTTTTAAGTCAACAATAAGTTTAAATAGCAACCAGTGAAAAGCAAGGCTTAAGCCGCAGCTTCTTCTTTTTGGTCGCGAACAGCAGCGATAGTACGAACCAGCTTGCCAGCAGAAGCTTCTTTCATGCACATCATTAGGCGTGCGATAGCTTCGTCGTAAGTTGGTAGTGTCGCTAGTACTTCAGCATCAGTAACTGCGCCTTCAAATGCAGCAGCTTTGATCTCGAAATCTTTATTCTCTTTAGCGAAGTCTTTGAAAAGACGCGCTGCAGCACCTGGGTGCTCATTAGAGAATGCGATCAGAGTTGGACCAGTGAAAGTGTCAGTTAGACACTCGTAGTCTGTACCCTGAATCGCACGGCGTGCTAGTGTGTTACGAACAACTCTCATGTAAACACCCGCTTCGCGAGCTTGTTTACGTAGAGAAGTCATTGCGCCAACAGTAACGCCACGAGAATCAGCTACAACTGCAGAAAGTGCACCACTGGCAGCTTCGTTGACTTCAGCAACAATTGCTTTTTTGTCTTGAAGATTTAAAGCCATTTGGATTAACCTCTGGTTGTGATTACAGCACTCATACAAAATGTAATGAGCGTTTACGATGTTATTTAAAAATGAATAAATTCACTTCAAACCACAACATCGCCTACGTAGGTTTTATTAAGCCATATCTCCGAAGAGTACAGCGCCTACGGTCTTGGGACGGATGACCTGAATTGCTTCAAAAATCACCCAACCACAAATATTAGGCGCAGAAGTATACACTAAATCTGCGCCGAAGCAAATTAGTTTGCTTGAGTGTCAAGACTAGCTTGATCAACAGTAACACCAGCACCCATTGTAGTAGAGATGCTTACTTTCTTCAGGAAAGTACCTTTCGCTGAAGAAGGCTTAGCTTTCTTAAGAGCAACTAGAAGTGCTTCTAGGTTCTCTTGAAGCTGGTTAGCTTCGAAAGATGCTTTGCCGATAGTAGTGTGGATGATACCGTTCTTGTCGTTACGGTAACGAACCTGACCAGCTTTAGCGTTCTTAACCGCTTCAGCAACGTTAGGAGTTACAGTACCAACTTTAGGGTTTGGCATAAGGCCGCGTGGACCTAGGATTGTACCTAGTTGACCAACAACACGCATTGCATCAGGAGAAGCAACAACAACGTCGAAGTTCATTTCGCCTTTTTTCACTTGCTCAGCAAGATCTTCCATACCAACGATATCTGCGCCAGCTGCTTTAGCTGCTTCTGCGTTTGCACCTTGAGTGAACACAGCAACGCGGATGTCACGGCCAGTACCGTGAGGTAGCACAGTTGCGCCACGTACGTTTTGGTCAGATTTACGAGCATCAATGCCTAGGTTAACAGCAACATCTACAGACTCAACGAATTTAGCAGTAGCTAGTTCTTTAAGAAGAGCAACAGCTTCGTTGATTTCGTATTCTTTAGTTACTTCAACTTTGTCGCGGATTACGCGCATACGCTTAGTAAGTTTTGCCATGATCTTATCCCTCTACCACTAGGCCCATTGAACGAGCAGTACCAGCAATAGAACGCTTCATTGCTTCGATGTCAGCACCAGTCATATCAGCAGCTTTAGTTTCTGCGATTTCCTGAACTTGAGCGTCAGTTACAGTACCAACTTTCTCAGTGTTTGGACGACCTGAACCAGACTTAACGCCAGCAGCTTTCTTAAGAAGAACAGCAGCAGGTGGAGTCTTAGTTACGAACGTGAAAGAACGGTCGTTGTAAACAGTAATTACTACTGGAGTAGGTAGACCTTTCTCAACAGATTCTGTTTTTGCGTTGAACGCTTTACAGAATTCCATGATGTTCACGCCGTGTTGACCTAGAGCAGGACCAACCGGTGGACTTGGGTTTGCCATACCAGCTGCAACTTGCAGTTTGATATAAGCTTCAACTTTCTTAGCCATGATATTTCCTAATTTTTGGGTACATGCGCTAGCCCTGAGGCAAGCTCCCCTTAATTTCAATTAACTCTTTCTTACTTCGATAGAAGTAAAAAGGCGCGAAATTATAATCATAATTCGCGCCTTTAACAACCCTAAAAAGGTGGTTTTTTATACTCTTTTATTTTGAACAACTTATGAAGTATTTATCCACAGCTTGTTCAAAAGTTAGAGTTTTAGTCCAGCTTTTCAACTTGACCAAATTCAAGCTCAACCGGTGTTGCACGACCAAAGATCGATACAGATACCTTAATGCGGCTTTTCTCGTAATCTACTTCTTCAACTGTACCGTTGAAATCAGCAAACGGACCATCGTTCACACGAACCACTTCACCCGCTTCGAACATTGTCTTAGGACGTGGAGACTCGCTCGCTTTCTCTAGACGGTTCAAGATAGCATCAGCTTCTTTGTCAGTGATTGGTGCAGGACGATCAGAGGTACCACCAATGAAGCCCATAACACGAGGAATGCTGCGTACTAAGTGCCATGATTCATCATTCATGATCATTTGCACTAATACGTAGCCAGGGAAGAACTTACGTTCGCTTTTACGGCGTTGACCTGCACGCATTTCCACTACTTCTTCAGTAGGTACTAAAACGTCACCAAAGAATTCTTCCATGTCGTGCATTTTAATATGTTCGCGTAACGATTGAGATACACGACCTTCATAGCCAGAAAAGGCTTGAACTACATACCAACGTTTTTTTGGAGCTTCACTCATGAATCAGAACCCTCTACACTCCAGTTGCTAGAGAAACTAAACGGACCATAATGCCGTCAATTCCCCAAAGCACTAGAGACATAACAATACATACAGCTAAAACGATCAATGTAGTTTGCATAGTTTCTTGGCGAGTAGGCCAAACAACTTTACGAATCTCCATACGAGATTCTTTTGCAAAATCGATCGCAGCTTTACCTTTAGTTGTTGTTGCTGCAACGCCTAGTGCGGCAGCAATCAGCACAACTACACCTGCAGCGCGAATTACAACAGACAATTCACCATACAGGTAATTACCCACAACAGCAGCAGCCAACAGTACAAAAGCGACTACCCACTTCATTGTATCTGCTGCACCTGAGCTATCAGGAGTTTCAGCGTTTGCTTTCATAAAACCAACCTGTGATAAGTCTTAAATATAGACGACAATAACCCCGCTGTTGCAGGGCACATTCCTTTGCGTTGCAAAACAACACATCTAACAGTCATTTTAGTTAAAAAGACCGTTTAATTCTTTGCTAAGAGTTAAAATTGATGTCAAAACACCCAACTCTTTTTTCAGCGCAGAAAAAGGGCATCAAATGATGCCCTTTTTACTAGTGGTTCGTCAAATCTTATGCAAAGATTTTAGCTACAACACCAGCACCAACTGTACGGCCACCTTCGCGGATTGCGAAACGTAGACCTTCGTCCATTGCGATTGGAGCGATTAGCTCAACAGTCATTTGAACGTTGTCACCTGGCATTACCATTTCTACGCCTTCAGGTAGAGTGATGTCGCCTGTTACGTCAGTTGTACGGAAGTAGAACTGTGGACGGTAACCCTTGAAGA
>NZ_JBGONI010000044.1:0-28901 GCF_041439035.1 Vibrio sp. 1F263
AGCGCAACCTTGCCAAGGTTGAGGTCATCGGTTCGAACCCGATGTATCGCTCCAGTTTACTTTTCATGGTAAACAAAACTCTTTAAGCCACAGTGTTTAAAGACGACCTTACCGGTCACGCTCTTTCTTTAATGCTGCGAAGCATAATCCCCCCAAAAAGCAAATAATCCTCCATTATGGTGGATATTTTTTTGTCTTAAATTTTTGTTAGCAACAAGAATGCTAGTAAACATCAGGTCTCTGAAGCAGATACTTGAGGTTTTTCATATCTATAAACAGACTTATCCACAAAGTATCAAGTGTGGATAACTTGGTTGATAAAGTTATTTCAGACCTAATTCTTTACATTTCTCTAAAAGATCTTTCTTGTTTTCAGTATATTAGCTGAATTGTGCCGATCGTAACTCATTGTTTTTTATCAGGTTGAATGCTTACCTTGAATTTGATAAAAGATCGTTAACTTGTTGTTTTTTGATCTTAATCATTTATCGGTATTGTGTTTAACTTTACGTGGGTGTCGGAAGTTTACGAGAGTTCTGAATTTTTTCCACATTGTTAGAATTGAGAACAAGGTCAAACATTGTTCGAAAATTATGTGCAACGAGTTGTGTTGTATGGTGGGTTGTTGGTGTGGGTTGACCTGCCAATCGTTGATGGCTAAGGGGCTAGGCGTCTCTTGGTAGCCCTTTCTCAACGATGCGTATTAGCCTGTGCTTTTTGGTGAGGATTTTGCTGCTATTTTTTTGCACACAGCTATTTTTCTGCGTAGAGCTATCTTCTTGCATGCTGCTAGCATTGGGTAACTGTTGTAGTTGTTTATTTAAAGCCCACTCAATATGCACATCCAGCATTTCGTTGTTGCCTCGATGAGATTCCAGTGTTTCAACAATGCGTTGTTGAAATGGCGCATTGCCCATAGCAACAAAAATATTGCGTAACCATTGGGTGTGTCCAATACGTCTTATCGCTGAGCCTTCCATCTTCTTTAGGAAGGTAGCTTCATCCCAACTTGAAAGTGAAACAAGGTCTGCCTCTCGGAAGTCTTCTCTGCGGTGGAAGTCTGTTTGCTCAGTGAGTTCGGCATGGCGGTTCCACGGGCAAACTAACTGACAGTCATCGCAACCGTAAATACGATTACCAATTGCGTCTCTAAACTCTTCCGGGATCACACCATCATATTCAATGGTTAAGTACGAGATACATTTTCGAGCATCCACTACGCCATCAGCAATAATGGCGCCCGTTGGACAAGAGGTGATACATGCGGTGCATTTGCCGCACTCATCGACACTGGGTTCATCTGTTGGAAGAGGTATGTTAACTAACAATTCTCCTAGGAAGAACCAAGAGCCAGCGTCTTTATCAAGAATTAATGAGTGTTTACCTGTCCAGCCCAACCCTGCTTTTTGAGCGAGCGGTCGTTCCAAGATGGGCGCTGAATCTACGAAAGGACGTGAGTCTAAACCTTCGACTTCCTTCTCGATTCTTTGTCCCAGCTTTTTCAACTGGTTGCGGAACAATTTGTGATAATCGCGGCCTAAAGAATAACGGCTGATATAACCTTGAGTGGTATCGCTTAGGTTAGAGGCAAACTGAGCTTCTGGTGGTAGATAGTTCATTCGGGCGCTGATCACTCGAATGGTGCCTGGGTGAAGTTCATTGGGACGAGCACGCATCATCCCATGTCGAGCCATCCAATCCATTTCGCCGTGGTTGCCAGCATCTAGCCATGCTTGAAGAGGGGCTTCATGTTCACTTAAATCAACATCGCAGATGCCAACTTTTTGAAAGCCGAGTTCTTTTCCCCAGATTTTAATTTTTTCAGCAAGATGGTCTAGATTCATGGCTTAATTCTTAATTCTTATTTTCTCTGTTTTACAATTAGAGATAAGGCTAATTAAAATTAGGTTCGGCAAAAATGGGGGCGGATCTTAACGGATCTTAGTGGTATTGACCAGAACAGACGTGTTTTGATCAGTATTTTTCATAGAACTTACACTTGAGTGCTTGTCTCTCAAAAGCATCACGGTTTACTATTCTTGTTCTTTTGATTTTTATATAGTCAACGATCGATTTTTAGAGAACGTATTCATGAGCACGAAACAATTTACTTTGAAAGATGAACAAGCAACGATTCAATTAGGAACGGAGCTTTCTAATCTTTGCTCACAGCAGACAACTATTTATCTGCATGGTGATCTTGGCGCAGGTAAAACGACCTTCAGTCGTGGTTTTGTAAAAGCACTTGGCCATCAAGGAAATGTAAAGAGCCCAACGTATACTCTAGTTGAACCTTATCAACTTGCCGATTGGCAGGTGTACCATTTTGATCTTTATCGCCTAGCTGATCCTGAAGAGTTAGAATTTATGGGGATTCGTGACTACTTCACGCCAGATGCTATCTGTTTGGTTGAATGGCCAGAGAAAGGTTATGGAATGCTACCAGAAGCAGATTTGGATATTGATATTCGTTACCAAGACGATCACCGCATTGTTTCTTTAACCGCTAACAGTGAATACGGACAGCGCTTACTTAGTCAGTTGGAGTTATGTTGATTTCTAGACGCCTTATTTCAGCAGTAGCTATGTTGGTTGCTGTTTTTTCTATACTGTTTTCTTCACTTGTTTCTGCAAACTCACTAAAGAGTTTAAGGGTTTGGCCTTCTCCAGAAGAAACTCGTGTGGTTATCGATTTAAAATCAGAAGCGGATTTCAGCTATTTCACCCTGAGTAGCCCGAGTCGCTTGGTTGTGGATTTAAAAAAGACCAACCTTGCAACTAAGTTACCGGTCGTGGTGAAAGACAGCCCCGTTCTATCTAAGATTCGTAAAAGCTCACCGCCAGACAAAAACACCTATCGCTTGGTTTTTGAGTTAAAGAAGTCGTCTAAAGCAGAGTTGTTTAAACTCAGTCCGACTCCTGGTGGTCAGTACGGACATCGCTTGGTGATCGATTTGCCTCATGGTGCGGCAAGTAAAGGCAAAGCAACATCAACGCCGAGTAAGCCAACAGTGAGTAAGAACCTCAATCAAGTTAAGCGTCAGCGTGATGTTCTGATTGTGATTGACCCAGGCCACGGTGGTGAAGATCCTGGTTCCATTGGCCCATCTCGTAAATATGAGAAGAATGCGACTCTTAGTATTTCGAAAAAGATCGCTGCGCAGTTGAATGCAGTTCCGGGAATCAAAACGCGTTTAACACGTAATGCTGATTACTTTGTAAACCTGAACAGACGTGTTGCAATTGCTCGTGAGAACGAAGCACACCTCTTGATCTCTATTCACGCCGATGCCTTTACGACGCCTCAACCAAGAGGTGGTTCGGTGTTCGTGTTGAATACTCGACGCGCAAACACTGAGATTTCCCGTTGGATTGAGAACAAAGAGAAGCAGTCAGAATTGCTGGGCGGCAGCGGTGCTGCGTTTACTGGCAATATTGCAGATAAAAACGTCAACCAAACCCTGCTTGATTTGCAGTTTAGCCACTCTCAAAAAGAGGGCTATAAACTGGCAACGACCATTCTCTCTGAAATGGGTAAGGTCGCAAAACTGCATAACAGTAAGCCGATTAACACCAGCTTGGCAGTGTTACGTTCACCACAAATTCCATCGGTACTTGTAGAAACGGGCTTTATTTCGAATCCGACCGAAGAGAAGCTTCTTTTCCAACGTTCGCATCAAGACAAACTTGCGCGAGCTGTGACCAAAGCGGTCGTTAAATATTTGAAAGCGAATCCACCAGAAGGGATTGTTATTTCTAACGCGGCGGCATCTTCTAACTCTACCAGTCAGCACAAAGTACAGCGTGGTGAATCATTGTCTGTGATTGCGAAGAGGTACGGCACGTCTACACAAGCATTAGTGAAGTTGAATGGTTTGAAGTCGACGAGCTTAGCGGTAGGGCAAATTCTAAAAATTCCAAGCTCGGGTTCACAAGCGGCTACCACAACAAGCCGTAAAACGGTGACACACACGGTTAAGTCTGGAGAGTACTTAGGCAAGATAGCTAGCCGTTACAAAGTATCGGTAGCAAGCATTAAACGTGAGAACCGCTTGAAATCAGAAACCGTGAGAGTAGGCCAAAAGTTACGTATTACGGTTGAAGTAAAAGATATACCTCTACGTAAACATAAAGTCGCAAGAGGCGATTATCTTGGCAAGATTGCTTCGAAATATGGTGTGAGTGTCAACAGTATCCGTCAAGCAAACAAACTACGTTCCGATGAGTTGGCCATTGGCCAAGTGCTGATTATTCCGCACAAATAGTTGGCTAATGTTGAAGTAATGTTTAGAACATAGAAGCAATCTCAAACGCGAGAAGTGCTTCTATAAATGGCAGTAAGGTAGCTATACATATGACGATCAAAATACTGCCAGCTCGGCTAGCTAACCAAATCGCAGCGGGTGAAGTGGTAGAAAGACCTGCTTCTGTTGTGAAAGAGTTGGTTGAGAACAGTTTGGATTCTGGTGCGACACGTATCGATATCGATATCGAGAAAGGTGGCGCTAAGATGATCCGCGTTCGTGACAACGGCAAGGGCATTGTTAAAGATGAGCTTGCCTTGGCATTAAGCCGTCATGCTACCTCTAAAATTCATACTCTTGATGACCTTGAAGCGATCGTCAGCCTCGGTTTCCGAGGTGAAGCACTGGCGAGTATTAGCTCTGTTGCGCGTCTAACTATGACTTCACGCCCTACGACTCAGGATCAAGCTTGGGCTGCACATAGTGAAGGTCGTGATATGCAGGTGAAACTGCAGCCAGCAGCGCATCCCATTGGCACCTCGGTTGAGGTATTGGATCTGTTCTTCAATACTCCGGCACGACGTAAATTCTTACGCACCGAGAAAACCGAATTCACGCATATCGATGAGCTGCTTAAACGCATTGCATTGAGCCGTTTTGATGTGACGATTAACCTTCGTCATAACGGTAAAATGATTCGTCAGTACCGAGCTGCAAAAACACAAGTTCAAGCCGAAAAGCGCATCGCAGCAGTATGCGGCAATCCATTTGTTCGCCATATGCTTAAGATTGAGTTAGAGCATCAAGGTTTGAAACTTCACGGCTGGATTACCACACCTGAAGGTGCAAGGCAGCAAAGCGATCTGCAATACTGTTATGTGAATGGTCGTATGATGCGTGACAAGCTGATCAATCATGCGATTCGTCAAAGCTACGAAACTAGCTTGCGCCCAGACCAATTTGCGACGTATGTGTTGTTCATTGAGCTAGACCCACATCAGGTGGACGTGAATGTTCATCCTGCAAAACATGAAGTGCGTTTCCATCAAGCCCGCCTTGTACACGACTTTATCTACCAAGCCTTGAGTGATGGCTTGGCACAAAGCAAACAGATTGATGCGGTACCGATTAAACAGTCTGCGTTTCATCAATCAGAAGTGATACATCATCAGCAAGATAGCTCGAATTCGGGTATCGGAGAGATTGCCAGTTTCTCAGAGCCTGAAAGCATAATGCCGAGCAGTTCAGAACAACCTCAAGTATCTGATAGTGAAAGATATGCTATTGAGCAAACGCCAGCCTACCCAAGAAAAGCCGAATCTGAACAGGTTTATGATAACCCTCAGCACAGCGTTAATGATGGTGGGCAGCGTTATAGCTCACCAGCTAACCGAGGTTCATCGTCTAGCAGAGGCTCGTCGGATCGCGAAACCAGTTTTACAGGCTCGCCTCGCCAAGAGTGGATAGAGTCTCGACCTGAACCTAAAAAAGAAAAAGAGCCGCACCAACATCATGGTGAACCTGCTCCATCTAAGCGAGAAGTGAAGGCCTATAAAGAGCTTCTGAAAACGCCAGGTTTTGATGACCAAGTTGTAGAACCATTCTCACCTCAAGACCATGTGGTACCAGTAGAAACCAGAGACAACATAGAAAATAAAGAAGCTAAGCCTGCTCAACAGAATCCAGTCCATTCAAAGCCAAGAGTACCTGTGACGGACTTGGGCAAAGCGGTCTCGATTGTGGAACGTCAGTATTTGGTGATGGGTAATAAGAACGGCAGTGTGTTGGTTTCTTTGGCTAAGGCTGAGTTATTGCGTGTTGTTGGCCAGCTTGATACGCGTGATGGCGCGTTAAAGAGCCAACCATTATTAGTGCCTTTATCCATCAAATTAGGCGCTGATTTAGTCGGTGTCGCTAAGGCGCTAAGTCCAATGCTGTCTGTGCTTGGTATCGAGCTTAAAGCTAGGAATAACGAAGCGATAATGGTGATGGGAGTGCCTTCTCCTTTGAGGCAGCAAAACTTACAAATTTTGATCCCAGATCTGTTATCGTACGCGGCTTCAATAAACGTTCAGGCCTCGGAAACTCAAGGTCATAGCTTTTCTAGCGACACGTTACCATTACTGGTTAACTGGATCGGGATTCAGACAGCACAAGTAAAAAACGACTACACTTTATCTGAAGCGGTTCAACTAGTTGGGGAACTTGAGCAACTTTGGCATGGTCTACTTCCATTAGATGATCCCGAATTTGTTAATCCTATCGACTTTTCTGCAACCATCGCTGCTTTTATGGCTTAGTTTGTAGGTGAATTTTCACAGCTGAGTTTTAGATAAATTAAGCTTATTTACGGCTTCGGCTGTTTACGATTTAACTGTTGCGATGAGGCTTTTCTTAGTAGACAAGAGTATCGCGACATGAAGCCTTTTAATTAAGTGCTCTAACAGAGAAATAAATACAAAATATCATGACTGAAAAATTACCTTTAGCGTTGTTTTTAATGGGCCCAACGGCATCAGGAAAAACAGATTTAGCTATCCGCTTGCGTCAGAAATACCCGGTAGAGATCATCAGTGTCGATTCGGCGCTAATCTACAAAGACATGGATATTGGTACTGCTAAGCCGGATGCAGGAGAGCTCGCGCTCGCGCCTCATCGCTTGATTGATATTCTCGATCCAAGCGAAGCGTATTCTGCGGCTGACTTTCGTCGTGATGCGATCAGTGAAATGAATAAGATTGTAGCGGAAGGTAAAATCCCGCTACTTGTTGGTGGCACAATGCTTTACTACAAGGCATTGTTGGAAGGTTTATCGCCACTACCCGCCGCGGATCAAGAGATTCGTAAGCAGATTGAAGCGGAGTCTATTGAACAGGGTTGGCAGGCATTGCACGATCAATTAAGAGAGATAGATCCCGTATCCGCTGAAAGAATACACCCAAATGATCCACAAAGGCTTTCAAGGGCATTGGAAGTTTATCGAATTTCGGGTAAAACATTAACAGAGCTAACTCAAACGAAAGGCGATAGCCTGCCATTTCGTGTAAAACAATTTGCAATAGCTCCCAAGGAAAGGAAAGAACTCCATCGCCGCATTGAGCTGCGTTTCGAGAAGATGATAGAAGCGGGATTTGAAGATGAAATGAAAGCGTTGTACGCCAGAGAAGATCTTCACCCTGAACTGCCATCGATCCGATGCGTTGGTTATAGGCAGATGTGGGATTATTTAGATGGGAATTGCGATTTAGACGAAGCGGTTTTCCGTGGTGTCTGCGCAACCCGTCAATTGGCCAAGCGACAAATCACCTGGTTACGCAGTTGGGATGATTTAACTTGGTTGGATAGCGAAAACATTGAACAGGCGTTAGAAACTCTTTCAGATGCAATAGCATCTGATTAGTATTGCTGTGTATAATGTGATCGCTTTTGCGTGAATATACTCTGGAAAGGATCAGTTGTTGAGGCTTTTAAAAATCACAGCCTTTCAATAACAACGGAGTTTTTTTATTCGTTTAGCTCAGATGCAAAGGCCGCACCTTTTTGTGCACCACTAGCTAAATAATTACAACAAAATATAAATAAGGAAAATAAAATGGCTAAGGGGCAATCGCTACAAGACCCATTCCTAAATGCACTCCGTCGTGAGCGCATTCCAGTCTCTATCTATCTTGTTAACGGCATCAAGCTGCAAGGTCAGATCGAGTCTTTCGATCAATTCGTGATCTTATTGAAGAACACAGTAAACCAAATGGTTTACAAGCATGCGATTTCTACTGTGGTTCCTGCTCGTGCAGTGAGTCACCACAGCGGCGAGCAACAACGCGCGCCATCTGATCGTCCTGAGAAGACTGAAGATTAATCGTTCAATTGATACAGCTTGCGCTGTAATAAGGAGTTGGTTGCTTGTTTGACCGTTATGAATCCGGCGAGCGAGCCGTACTTGTTCATATCAACTTCACGCAAGAGGGAGAATGGGAAGACCTGAGCGAATGTGAAATGCTGGTCTCCTCAGCGGGGGTAGAAACGCTACAAGTGATTACTGGTAGCCGGCAATCCCCACTCCCTAAATACTACGTTGGAGAAGGTAAAGCCCTAGAAATCGCACAAGCTGTTCAGCTAACCGGTGCTGAAATTGTGATTTTTAACCACTCCCTCTCTCCTGCCCAAGAGCGAAACCTCGAGCAATTGTGTAAATGTCGTGTGATTGATCGCACGGGTTTGATCTTAGATATCTTTGCACAACGTGCGCGAACTCATGAAGGTAAGCTACAAGTTGAGCTCGCTCAGCTTCGTCATATCTCTACTCGATTGATTCGTGGTTGGACTCACCTTGAAAGGCAGAAAGGTGGTATTGGTCTTCGTGGTCCAGGTGAAACTCAACTGGAAACCGATCGACGTTTGTTGCGTGACCGTATAAAGGCAATATTACGTCGTTTAGCGAAAGTCGCTAAGCAGCGTGAACAAGGACGACGTGCTCGTAATCGAGCTGAAATCCCAACAATTTCTTTGGTTGGTTATACCAACGCGGGGAAATCAACACTTTTCAATCGCATCACAAGTGCTGGTGTTTATGCGGCAGACCAACTGTTTGCAACCTTAGACCCAACACTACGTAAGATTGATTTGGCAGATGTCGGGCCTGCAATTCTCGCAGATACCGTAGGTTTTATCCGTCATCTACCACACGACTTGGTCGCTGCGTTCAAGGCTACGTTACAAGAGACGCAGGAAGCTGACATTTTGTTACATGTTGTTGATGCCAGTGATGACCGCTTTCGTGAGAACATTCAGGCTGTTCATGAAGTATTAGAAGAAATCGATGCTCATGAAGTGCCAACCCTTGTAGTCATGAACAAAATTGACTGCATGGAAGACCAAAAACCTCGAATTGAAAGAGACGAAGAGAGCGCACCTCGCGCTGTTTGGGTTTCTGCAATGGAAGGAGAAGGCATTGAACTGCTGTTTGAAGCTTTAACTGAGCGTTTAGCAAGTCAAATGGTTCAATTCCGATTGTGTATTCCACATCAACATCAGGGCCGTATTCGTAGCTTATTCTTTGAGATGAAATGTATTCAACAAGAAGAGTATGATGAAAATGGTAACTTGTTGATAGATATCCGAATGCAACAAATAGATTGGTCTAAACTTGAAAAAAGAGAAGGGGCACTCTTAGGTGGCTTTATCGTTACCAAAGAGACTGCTACAGTATAACGTCATATCAAATGATGGAGCTTTCTAATGGCGTGGAATGAGCCTGGAAATAACAACAACGGCGATAATAACGGCCGCGATAACGACCCTTGGGGTAAGAACAATAATCGCGGCGGCCGAGATCAAGGACCGCCAGACTTAGACGAAGTGTTTAGTAAACTAAGTCAAAAGTTAGGTGGCAAGTTTGGTAAAAAAGGTGGCAACGGTAACGGGCCATCTATTGGTGGTGGCGGTGCGATTGGCTTTGGTGTCATTGCTGTCATTGCGATTGCTATCTGGTTCTTCGCTGGTTTCTATACCGTTGGCGAAGCAGAAAGAGCAGTAGTACTTCGACTGGGTCAGTTCGACCGTATCGAGGAACCTGGTCTTAACTGGCACCCACGCTTTATCGATGAAATCAAAGATGAGCAACTGGTAAACGTTCAAGCGATTCGTTCTCTACGTGCTGCTGGCACCATGCTAACGAAAGATGAAAACGTTGTGACCGTTGAAATGGGTGTTCAATACCGTGTTTCTGACCCATACAAATACTTGTATCGTGTAACGAATGCAGACGACAGTTTACGCCAAGCAACCGATTCTGCGCTTCGTGCGGTAATTGGTGACTCACTAATGGATAGTATCTTGACAAGTGGTCGTCAGCAGATTCGTCAAAGCACTCAAGAAACGTTGAACCGTATTATTGATAGCTACGACATGGGGATTCTGATTGTTGACGTGAACTTCCAGTCAGCACGTCCACCTGAGCAAGTGAAAGATGCATTTGATGATGCTATCGCGGCTCGTGAGGATGAAGAGCGTTTCGAGCGTGAAGCTGAAGCTTACCGAAATGACATTCTTCCAAAAGCAACAGGTCGTGCTGAGCGTTTGAAGAAAGAAGCGGTGGGTTACTCAGAGCGCACAGTTAATGGTGCTCTAGGTCAAGTAGCTCAGTTCGAGAAACTGCTACCTGAATACCAAGCTGCTCCTGAAGTAACACGTAACCGTATGTACCTTGATACAATGGAAAAAGTGTACTCAAGCACATCGAAAGTCCTGATTGATTCTGAATCAAGCGGTAACTTGCTATACCTACCAATTGATAAGCTAGGCGCACAAGGTGGTTCTCAGTCGGGCACTCGCCCTGCAAAAACATCATCAACTTACGATCAAATTGAGTTAGAAACTCAAGCAGATCCAAAGTCTAGCACTCAAACTCGTTCAGACAGTTCACGTCAAGGGAGATACTAATAATGCGTAAATTAATGATCCCTGTATTAGTTGTGACGATTGCCCTTCTATTGATGTCACTATTTGTGATTCAAGAAGGCGAACGTGGCATGGTAATTCGTTTTGGTCGAGTTCTCGATGACAACGGCGTATCACGAATCTATGAACCAGGCTTGCACTTTAAACTGCCGATGTTTGATCGCGTAAAAGTACTTGATGCTCGTATTCAAACGATGGATGGTCGTTCTGACCGTTTCGTAACATCAGAGAAAAAAGACGTTCTAATTGATACCTACGCAAAATGGCGTATTGCTGATTTTGGACGTTTTTATCTGAGTACCGGCGGCGGCAATATCATGACGGCAGAAGCACTTCTTGAGCGTAAAGTGACAGATGTTCTTCGTTCTGAAATTGGTTCTCGTGAAATTAAGCAGATCGTATCAGGCCCTCGTAATAAGGACATCCTGCCAGACTCTGCTGATAGCGAAGTTGTCACAACGGTAGCGGCTGCAGAAGCACTAGAAGTTGATGGCGAACGCGATAAGATCATGGAAAACGTTTTGTCTGGAACGGCAGAAAGTGCGATGGCTGATTTAGGTGTTGAAGTTGTTGATTTCCGAATGAAGAAGATTAACCTTCCTGACGAAATCAGTGAATCTATCTACCGCCGTATGCGTGCAGAACGTGAGTCGGTTGCTCGTAGACACCGTTCACAAGGTCGTGAGAAAGCAGAAGTTATCCGTGCTCAAGCTGAGCTAGAAGTCGCGACTGTTCTTGCTGAAGCTGACCGTACTGCTCGAGTGACTCGTGGTGATGCTGATGCAGAAGCAGCGAAGATCTACTCTGATGCATTTAGCAAAGACCCTGAGTTCTATGGCTTCATGCGTTCACTGCAAGCTTATGAGACATCATTTAGCGATAAGAGCGACATTCTAGTACTGGATCCGAAGACTGACTTCTTCCAATACATGAATCAAGCAAGCGGTGCTCCAGCAAAATAAGCTGATTTGTTAATTCATTAAATTAGCGAAGTACCTAAAAATCAAAAGGCTCCCATAATGGGAGCCTTTTTGTTTTCTATTCGTTGAAGACTGCAGGTGACCATTGAATCTTCGAGGGAAGTCGTAGTGACAGCTCCGTACTTTGAGAAAACCTAACGGTAGGTCATGAAAGCGATAACGGCACCAGCCACCACAAGACAACCGCCAATACGGCGCAGTTGGGTGTCTGGTTGCTCGCTCAGTTGCGCGACCATGTTTCTCCAGCCATTGGGGGCAATCAAGGGGCCGAGCCCTTCAACGATAAGAACGAGCCCAATAGCGAGCCAAATTGATTGAGACATGGTTCTGCCTTTTGTCTATAAAATGCAATGATATCAGCATCTTTACACATTCGCCCTCAGTTATCGCTGGTTTATTTTTGTACAGCGTTAACGTTTATGAACAAAAAGTGACTGCAAGAAGTGTGATTCAGTGCTAGAATCCATTTTTAATTAGCAACAGAAATTGGAAAGATGGGAAATAACGTAGTCGTTCTAGGCACCCAATGGGGTGATGAAGGTAAAGGTAAAATCGTTGACCTTTTAACTGAAGATGCAAAATACGTGGTTCGCTACCAAGGCGGTCACAATGCAGGTCACACACTTGTAATTGACGGTGAAAAAACCGTTCTTCACTTAATTCCATCAGGCATCCTACGCAATAACGTTAAATGTGTTATTGGTAACGGTGTTGTATTATCGCCTGACGCACTTCTTAAAGAGATGAAGCCTCTTGAAGATCGCGGTATCCCAGTGCGTGAGCGTCTTTTCATCTCTGAAGCTTGTCCTCTAATTCTTCCGTACCATATTGCTATCGACAACGCGCGTGAAATCGCTCGTGGCGCTAAAGCTATCGGTACAACAGGTCGTGGTATCGGTCCTGCTTACGAAGATAAAGTTGCTCGTCGCGGTCTACGCGTTGGCGACCTTTTCGATAAAGAAGCATTTGCTGAGAAGCTAAAAGAAGTTATGGAATTCCACAACTTCCAACTAGAGCACTTCTACAAAGCTGAAACAGTAAGCTACGAAGAAGTACTTGAGCAAGCGATGAGCTACGCAGACATGTTAACTGCGATGGTTATCGACGTAACTGACGAACTAGACGCAGCACGTAAGCGCGGCGACAAGATTATGTTTGAAGGTGCTCAAGGTACGCTACTAGATATCGACCACGGTACTTACCCATACGTAACGTCTTCTAACACGACTGCTGGTGGTGTTGCTGCAGGTTCTGGTTTCGGTCCTCGTCACATCGGTTACATCCTTGGTATTACTAAGGCTTACTGTACTCGTGTTGGTTCAGGTCCATTCCCTACAGAGCTATACGATGGCCTTGAGAAACAAGACCCAGTTGGTAAACACCTAGGCGATGTTGGTCACGAGTTTGGCGCAACTACTGGTCGTCTACGTCGTACAGGTTGGTTCGATGCTGTTGCTATGCGTCGTGCAATCCAAATCAACTCTCTATCTGGTATGTGTCTAACTAAACTAGACGTTCTAGATGGCCTAGAAGAACTAAAAATCTGTACTGGTTACAAGATGAAAGATGGTTCTATCCTAGAAGTTTCTCCAATGGCTGCTGAGTCATTCGAAGAAGCGACGCCAATCTACGAAACAATGCCTGGTTGGTCTGAAAACACATTTGGTGCTAAATCTATCGATGCGCTTCCACAAGCTGCTCTAGATTACATCAAGCGTATCGAAGACCTAACTGGCGTTCCAATTGATATCGTATCAACTGGCCCAGATCGTAACGAAACTATCATCAAGGTTCACCCATACGGCGCATAATGCCAGCTGAGTGATTACCACAGCACGAACCGTACTGTGATAATGAAATAGTTTTCTGAAAGCCGACTTTATTAAGTCGGCTTTTTAATACCTGCAATTTGAAAACGAAGCCGTTCGTGATGATCTTTTGAACGCCATATGGCAAAATATTGCCCATTAGCGGCAAGTTTTGTCTAAAGCCGCCAAGGTTATTGCCGATACAGATATCATGGAAAGTGAAGTTCACCCTATTTTGGTGCGTGCAGAAATCGTCTGCTGCCCTCAATAGATAGCTTTAACGACAGATAATAGAGTGCAGGTATGAAGCTACGAATTGTAGCAGCTTCATTGATAGTGGCGCTGAGCTCACCCTTGAGTCATGCAGATTTGGCTGATGTGGGAGAGCCCGTTCCAATATATACAGAAGCTGAACTGATTAATTTAATTGAGAATAATCAACACCTAGAGCGAGTGAAAGCTGATAAGTGCCAGTTAGTTGAAGATATCGTTGCTCGTGCAACGCGTATTAGCTTGCCTTCTTATGAGTTTTTATACGGTGATATGCTGGCTTGGGGTGTGTGTGTTCCGCAAGATGTAGAGCTTGGCCTTTACTATATGGAAAACGCGGCACATCAAGGTTTACCAGCGGCACTCGAGCAGTTAGGACGTTATTATTCTCTTGGCACTTTGGTGCAACAAGACAAAGAGCGTGCGATCCCGTATTTACGTGAAGCCGCCTCGATGGGTAACTTAAGTGCAAGTATCCACTTAGCGGAACTCTTGCTACGTGATTACGGTAGCCCGTTAGATTATGAAGATGCTTATCGCTGGTTATACAACTCGGTGACAGCGGATCAAAGGCAACATAAGCGTATAACTGTGCTTCGAAGCGGTTTGGAGCGGAGAATGCCAGACAACATTATCGCTCGAGCAAAACGTCGAGACGTGTTCTGGTAATTACAATTATTAATTAAGATAGATGGTTAACGACTGCACTCGTTAACCATCTATCTTGATCGAGAAAGATATCGATATAAAAAGGCCTCATAGGTAAATACCTATGAGGCCTTTTTTGATCTGAACGGAAAGCCGTTTATTTCATTCGATGACGTTACTGAACAACTTCACCAGATTCAATTACCGTCTTACGAACGACTTTGGTGAAATCGAGTGCTTCTTGGCGAATTTGATCTTCATCGACCGTTAGCATGTCGCGATCTTGCATGATGATCTTGCCATCAACGATGGTGTGACGAACGTTCCCCGAGTTAGCTGAGTAAACTAATGCAGAGTATGGGTTGTACACAGGAACCATGTTTGGAGCCTTGGTGTCGATCACTATGATGTCGGCTAGCTTGCCTGCTTCAAGAGAGCCGATCTTATCTTCCATGTGTAGTGCTTTTGCTGCGCCCATTGTTGCCATGTCGATCACTTTGATCGGCGGCATTGCAGCACGATCTTTATTCACCAATTTGTGAACCTTAGCGACTTGGTTGAACTCATCAATGGTGCTCAATGTGTTACCAGACATTGGGCCATCAGTACCTAAACCGATACGTACATTTTCGTCATACATCTTAAGCGCAGGTGACACGCCTTTTGCTGACTTGATGTTGGCACTCATGTTGTGAGCTACGCCCATATCTGATTTTTTCACTAGCTCGATATCATGATCGTCTACTAGGATCATGTGTGCGCCAACTAAGTTTTTGTTTAGTGCACCAATGCTGTCCATGTATTGAACCGGAGATAAACCTTCAGCTCGTTTTGCAATTTTTTCTTCTTCACGATGAGATTCAGCTAAGTGAATCATTACTGGAACATCAAGTTCTAGAGAAAGCTTTGCTACTTTTTGAAGGACTTCGGTTGTGTTTGTGTAAGGGGCGTGAGGAGCAAATGCAGGCGTAATACGCGGGTGATCTTTATATTCTTCAATGAAGTTCAATGCGTATTTAATACCTTCTTCCGCGTTTGCTGCATCAGCCACTGGGAATTTGATTACTGTTTCGCCTAATACTGCGCGCATACCAATTTTATCAACAGTTTTAGCGACTTCGTCTTCAAAGTAGTACATATCAGCGTAAGTAGTTACGCCACCTTTTACCATTTCAACGTTACCAAGGTTAGCGCCTATACGAACCATATCGCGAGAGACTAACTTAGCTTCAAGTGGGAAGATGTAGCGGTGCAAGCGATCAGGCACATCATCGGCCAACGAACGGAAAACCGTCATGGATACGTGAGTATGAGTATTGATGAGACCTGGCATTACGATATCGCCATCAACGTCTAGCACTTGTTTAGCTTGGTACTGCTTCTCTAGCGAAGCATCGCCAACCGCAATGATTTTGTTGTCTTTAACGACAACAGTGCCGCTCTCGTAAACCGTTTTTTCTTGGTTCATGGTTAGAACCATGGCATCGGTTATCATCAGGTCAGCTTTTTCCATTGCAGAACTCGCAAATGGAAATAGAGCTAGGCTTGCCATCGCTGAAGCCAATAGGGTGCGTTTTAGTTTCATATCAGTACTCAGAACAGGTGTTGGTAAAGTGTGTGGATAATAGTGTATTTCATTCATGGCGCAAACGTTTGTTTTATCGTTTGCTTGAAATTTTGATGATTGCCCGCGTCTATGAAGTGATGTTTCACAAAGTGAAGATATGTATCAATCTTAGGTTATTTTAGGCTTTTCCAAAGCATATCTGTAGCTTACCTCTAGCATCAGATATACTAGGGGTAATATACCTTCCTTGCTTAAGCAGGCCCGCCTATGTCAAAAAACACACCAATGTCAGAAAACACGACAGCGACAACCACTGTTGATCCTTTTGCCGACCGAGAGTCGAAAAATTACGAAAACCCAGTACCAAGCCGTGAGTTCATTATTTCGTTTCTAACAGACGCGAATATTCCTATGAACCGCAACGATCTATTCGAAGCTTTGGGTTTGGCTGGAGAGGAACAATATGAAGGGCTGCGTCGTCGTTTACGTGCAATGGAACGTGATGGACAGCTTATCTTTACCCGTCGTCAGTGTTACGCATTGCCTGAGAAGATGGAATTGATTAAAGGCTTTGTGATTGGTCATAAAGACGGTCATGGTTGGGTACGCCCAGACGGCAGTGTGGGTAAAGACAATGATATCGTGCTGCCGCATCATCAGATGAAAACTATCATGCACGGTGATTACGTATTGGTTCAGCCTACTGACAACAGTAAGCGTGGCCGTCGTGAAGGCCGTTTGGTTCGTGTGCTTGAAGAGCGTAAAACGCCACTTGTTGGTCGCTTCTTCCTAGAGTACGGCCATTCTTATGTGGTTGCTGATGATTCGCGTATCAGTCACGACATCCAGATCCCAACTGAGCATAAAGGCGGTGCTCGAATGGGTAATGTGGTTGTGATTGAAATTACGGACCGTGGTGGTCGTTCTCGTAACATGATGGGTAAAGTGACCGAAGTTCTTGGTGAGAATATGGCTCCGGGTATGGAAACGCAGATTGCGATCCGTACTCACCAGATCCCACAAGAGTGGCCTGAAGCGGTAGATAAGCAAATCGTAAACCTCGGTGAGCATGTTCCTGAAGAAGCAAAAGAAGGACGTGTTGATTTACGCAAACTCCCATTGGTTACCATTGATGGCGAAGATGCGCGTGACTTCGATGATGCGGTTTACTGTGAAGCGAAGAAAGGCGGTGGCTGGCGTCTATGGGTAGCGATTGCTGACGTAAGTTACTACGTTCGCCCAGAGACAGCGCTAGACAAAGAAGCGATTAACCGTGGTAACTCGGTATACTTCCCGTCACAAGTTGTCCCAATGCTGCCAGAAGTCCTTTCAAATGGTTTGTGTTCATTGAACCCTCAAGTCGACCGTTTGTGTATGGTGTGTGAGATGACTATCTCAGACAAAGGTAAACTGTCAGGCTACAAGCACTATGAAGCAGTCATGAATTCTCATGCTCGTCTTACTTACAACAAAGTAGGCGCGATCTTAGATGGCAATGAAGAACTTCGTGAGCGTTACGAACCAGAAGTACCACATCTTGAAGAGCTTCATAAGATGTATAAGGTGCTTAAGAAAACGCGTGACGAACGTGGTGCGATTGAATTTGAAACGGTAGAAACTAAGTTTATCTTCAATGCGGATCGTAAGATCGACCGTATTGAGCCAGTAATCCGTAACGATGCACACAAGATCATCGAAGAATGTATGATTCTTGCGAATATCGCATCGGCATCTTACGTAGAAAAAGCAAAAGAGCCTGCGCTGTACCGTGTTCACGATACTCCGGGTGAAGAGCGCTTAATGGGCTTTAAGAGTTTCTTAAGTGAATTAGGTTTAACGCTGGAAGGTGGCCTGTCGCCATCTCCGGTAGATTATGCACAACTGATGCAGCAGATTAACGAACGTGAAGATCGTGAATTAATCCAAACTATGCTGCTGCGCTCAATGAAGCAAGCGGTATACAACGCGGATAACGCGGGTCACTTTGGTCTAGCTCTTAAGCGCTATGCTCACTTTACCTCGCCAATTCGTCGTTACCCAGATTTACTATTGCACCGTGCAATTAAGTACCTTATTGCGAAAGAAGAAGGTCGTAACAGCGAGCGTTGGACGCCAACCGGTGGTTACCACTACACTTTCGATGATATGGACTTCTACGGCGAACAGTGTTCAATGACTGAGCGTCGTGCTGATGATGCTACGCGTGAAGTGAACGACTGGCTGAAGTGTGAGTACATGCAAGACCATGTTGGCGAAGTGATGGATGGCGTGATTGCCAACGTGACTGGCTTCGGTTTCTTTGTGCGTCTAACGGAACTGCACATCGATGGTCTGGTACATATTTCTGCGCTAGCGAATGATTACTACCAATTTGATGCTGTTGGTCAGCGTCTAGTGGGTGAAAGCTCAGGTAATATCTACCGCTTGGGTGATTCGGTTAAAGTGAAGGTTTCTGCGGTTAACTTAGAAACTCGTCAAATCGATTTTGATTTAGAAGACACCGATCGTCAGCCGCGTGGTAAAGGTAAAACAGCCAAGAAGCGTGCTGCTGAAGCGATGAAAAAGGCGAAAAGCAAGAAGCGTTCAGCGGTGAAGAGCAATAAGCCGGGTGTACCTGCAACGCCTTTAGTTGAACCAACTAAGCGACCTGATGGAAGTAGCGAAAGTTCATCTAAGAAGAAAAAGCCAGCGAATAAAACTGGTGCTGCTAAAGCTCGTGCGAAGAAAAAGCGCGCAGCAAGCCGTAAGCCAAAGGCTGATAAGTCTTAAGCTATCGTCATTACAGTGACGAGTAGCGCTTAAACGTCTAACGAATTTAAATGCGAGAGTATCAGGCGGAAGATGCATGCTCTCGAAATAAACAATACAGAGATGGGTGCATCGGGTTTGATGATATTCACCTCTGAGCAATAAGAGTAACCAGAGACAATGAGTAACGAATTTATTTACGGTATTCACGCGGTGAAAGCCGTACTAGAAAAAGATCCAGCGCGCTTTATTGAAGCGTACGTGCTTAAAGGTCGTCAAGACGATCGTCTTCTTCCATTACTGAATCAACTGCAGCAATTTGGTGTGTCGATTCAACAAATGGGCCGTAAGCCGCTTGATGAAAAAGCACAGGGTGCAAATCACCAAGGTCTTATTGCTAAGGTGAAGCCTGCTAAGCAGCTTAATGAAACTCACCTAGACGATATCCTAGCGCAGCACGAACAGCCTCTGCTGTTGGTTCTAGACGGCGTAACAGACCCTCACAACCTAGGTGCTTGTCTGCGTAATGCGGATGCCGCGGGTGTTGCTGCTGTTATCGTACCGAAAGACCGCTCTTCGCCGCTAACGGCAACGGTAAGCAAGGTAGCGTGTGGTGCGGCTGAAACCGTTCCTCTAGTACGTGTAACCAATCTCGCTCGTACAATGCGTGCTCTGCAAGAGCAGGGTGTATGGTTTGTGGGTACCGCAGGTGAAGCAACGCATGATATCTACCAAGCGAAGTTAACAGGCCCTCTTGCTGTGGTTATGGGTGCTGAAGGTGACGGTATGCGTCGTCTAACGCGTGAAACCTGTGATGATCTGATTAAGATCCCAATGGCTGGTAGCGTGTCGAGCCTGAACGTTTCAGTGGCATCGGGCATCTGTCTGTTCGAAGCGGTACGCCAGCGTTTAGCTCAGTAAACCTAGGTTCAGCAACATTTGACTCAGTCACGCTTGGTTTAGTTGTGTGCCTCTATGTTGTTTAGAGGTACTTGCTATATAAAGAGTTAAACGACTTTAAGTCTATGAATTTATTAACGCTCGCCTCTTGTTGGTGAGCGTTTCTTTTTAGGCTGCAATAGCAGAACTCATTGGTTTATCAGATGGCTAGATGGCGAAAGAAAAACTGTTTCATTATTAGCCAAATACCGCTTGCCAATACCGGGTTCTTTCTATAATATTTGCCGTCCTTAAAACTCGGTCATTTTTCTTTAGTTCCTTGCTTCCCTTGGACGACCGAGCCTTTCGTGGAAGCTAATAATCCGTAAGGAGCAACCAAATGCGTCATTATGAAATCGTATTCATGGTTCACCCTGATCAAAGCGAGCAAGTTGCTGGCATGATCGAGCGTTACACTGGTTCAATCACTGAAGCTGGTGGTACTATCCACCGTCTAGAAGACTGGGGCCGCCGTCAAATGGCTTACCCAATCAACAAACTTCACAAAGCTCACTACGTTCTTATGAACGTTGAAGCTGGCCAAGAAGTGATGGACGAGCTAGAAACTGCTTTCCGTTTTAACGATGCAGTTCTACGTAACATGATCATGCGCACTAAAGGCGCTGTGACTGAGCAATCTATCATGCTTAAGCAAAAAGAAGAGCGTGCAGAGCGTGCTCCTCGTCGTGATGACCGTGAAGAACGTGCACCACGTCGTGAAGAAGAAGCTAAGCCAGAAGCTGCTGCTGAGTAATTCTTTTTTGGCCTTTTAGGTCATTAAATTTTATTCAACTCGTTTAGGTATTCTCACTACAAGCATTTGCTTATACTTATTTATAAGTTCGTGTGAGTACCGCATTATTAAATTTAGATCAGGAGATAGCCCATGGCTCGTTTCTTCCGTCGTCGTAAATTCTGCCGTTTTACTGCAGAAGGCGTACAAGAGATTGACTACAAAGACGTAGCAACTCTAAAAAACTACATCACTGAAGCTGGTAAAATTGTACCTAGCCGTATCACTGGTACAAGTGCTAAATACCAACGTCAGCTAGCTCGCGCTATCAAGCGTTCTCGTTACCTAGCACTACTACCGTACACTGACAAGCATCAGTAATCGGTAATAGTTAATAATAGTTTAAGAGGACTAAGATAATGCAAGTTATTCTACTTGATAAGATCGGTAACCTAGGTGGCCTTGGCGACCAAGTAAACGTTAAATCTGGTTACGCTCGTAACTTCCTTATCCCACAGGGTAAAGCAGTTATGGCAACTAAAGACAACGTTGCTATGTTCGAAACTCGTCGTGCAGAACTAGAAGCTAAAGTTGCTGAGCAACTAGCTGCTTCAGAAGCTCGCGCTGAGAGCGTTAACACTCTAGAAGGCGTTACAATCGCTTCTAAAGCTGGTGACGAAGGTAAACTATTCGGTTCTATCGGTACTCGTGACATCGCTGACGCTATTACAGCGGCAGGTGTTGCAGTAGCTAAGAGCGAAGTACGCCTACCTGAAGGCGCTCTACGTAACATCGGCGAATTCGAAGTAAGCATCCAACTTCACTCTGAAGTTTTTGCTACTGCGAAAATCGCTATCGTTGCAGCTGAGTAATTTCAGTACCAAGACGAATTCTTTCTTTTGAAAGTTTTAAACACCAGCTTCGGCTGGTGTTTTTTTATGTCTGCAATATGAGTTTTAAGCTTTTTGGAACAGTGACGATTGCAGGGATAGAAAGCACTAGAGAGGAGGGGCCTTACATAGTAAAAACGAGGGTGTTCTTTATCGATACACCGTTATACCCGCTCTCAAATTTAGAATTGAAAAAGTAGATTTACAGACAGTACGGAATCTTCTTTGTTCAACCCTTCCGGTACCTTGTCGTGGTACTGTCGAGAGTGAGCAATTTTTAGTGCGATATTGTCGGTAATATCGTTGATGGCTTCTAATTCAGTATCAAATTTTAGGTTGCTGTGGCCAGACACCAACGTCACATCGGCTTTGAGCTTCAAATTTTTCAATACCTGCCATGATGTATTTACATTGCCACGGAAAATCGCTTCTTCAACGATCTCTGGGAAGATGATGTCATCGTCGTCTAATTCATCGAGATTAGGCTCTTGGTAACGAAAACCCGGCCCCACTTCGACCTCCAACACAAACTCTTCTGTATTCGAAAACTGATAACCTAGACCGCTAGAAACGGTGTAGTCCTTAAAATAAGCACTGTATCGTGAATCGACCCCTTTAAAGCTGCCATAGAGGTAGGTTTTCGGACTTAACTTGTAGTCACTCTGAGCAGAATATGTCGATTGCCTTTTATCTTCTTCGCCATCTTTGTAGAGATTGTAGTATTTCCATTCGCCACTGGTTCTATGACGGCCAGCCGTGTACTCACCGTTCAGGCGTGCATTCAGCGATCGAGAATCAGAATTACCAGTATGCGACTGATATCCAAATTCGACTTCAGTATTCAGTGGGTTCGGCAGTTCTGTGTCACTCGTATCACTCGGTGCGATATCCATATCTTTTTCTTCAAGTGTCGGTGCAACGACGATCGGCTCAGCAGCCGGTTCTGGTACCACTATCGAGTCGAGGATTGCATCAACAGAGGCTTTAGCATCATCCGCTAAGGCCGACGGAGTGCTCAGGAGACCGATGCTTAGAAGACTATAGCTTAGAAGACCAGTGCTCAGAGCCAATAATTTGGACACGCATACCTCAGTTATACAGTGAATGAATGGAAGGATCGTAATGCTACCTTTGGTTAATTCCGTCAGCAATAGGTAAATTCTTGCTGAAGAATAAAACAAACTCATAGGATCGGATTACAAACGGATGTTCTTGGGTATAATGAACGATCATTATTAGTTATTGAGTGTAGTCATAGTGGATACCAAAAGTCAGAAATCAGCCAACGATCAGGTGGACGCCATCAAGGTCCCGCCACATTCATTAGAAGCTGAGCAATCTGTTATTGGCGGTTTGTTATTGGATAACGAACGCTGGGATACGGTGGCCGAAAAGGTTGTGGCCAAAGACTTTTATAGCCGTCCTCACCGTCTGATCTTTGAAGCGGTAAAGGATATCCTTGAAGAAAGCTCTCCTCTGGATCTTATTACACTCTCTGAACATTTAGAGCTGCGTGAGCAACTTGAAGAAGTGGGTGGCTTTGCTTACCTTGCTGACCTAGCGAAAAATACGCCAAGTGCGGCAAACATCAATGCCTATGCAGATATCGTGGCACAACGTGCATTGGTGCGTAGCCTGATTGGTGTGGCAAATGAAATTGCGGATTCTGGTTATGACCCTCAAGGTCGTACATCGGAAGAACTTGTTGATCTTGCTGAGAGTAAAGTTTTCGCGATTGCCGAAGGCCGAGCAAGTGAAAATGAAGGTCCACAAAACGTTGATAGCATTCTAGAGAAGACGCTAGAACGTATCGAAATCTTATATAAATCGCCACAAGATGGTGTGACAGGTGTCGATACGGGTTTCAACGACCTCAATAAGAAAACGGCAGGCCTTCAGGGTTCTGACTTAATCATTGTTGCTGCGCGTCCATCGATGGGTAAAACCACGTTTGCGATGAACCTATGTGAAAACGCAGCGATGAAGCAAGACAAGCCAGTGTTAATCTTCTCGCTAGAGATGCCAGCTGAACAGCTGATGATGCGTATGCTTGCATCACTTTCTCGCGTAGACCAAACCAAGATTCGTACCGGTCAGTTAGACGATGAAGATTGGGCTCGTATCTCGTCGAGTATGGGTATTCTGATGGATAAGAAGAATATGTATATCGATGACAGCTCGGGTCTAACGCCAACAGAAGTACGTTCTCGAGCTCGACGAATTGCTCGTGAGCATGATGGTATCTCTATGATCATGATAGATTACCTTCAATTAATGCGTGTACCTTCGTTATCTGATAACCGTACTCTAGAGATCGCCGAGATTTCTCGCTCATTGAAAGCACTAGCAAAAGAACTCAACGTACCAGTTGTGGCACTTTCTCAGCTTAACCGTTCCCTAGAGCAACGTGCTGATAAGCGCCCAGTAAACTCGGATTTGCGTGAATCAGGTTCGATCGAGCAAGATGCCGACTTAATCATGTTTATCTATCGTGATGAGGTTTATAACCCCGATAGTTCATTGAAAGGCATCGCTGAGATCATCCTTGGTAAGCAACGTAACGGTCCGATCGGTTCGGTTCGTCTTACATTCCAAGGTCAACACTCCCGATTTGATAACTATGCAGGTCCTGCATTTGATGATGAGTAATCACTAATGACTTACATGAAAGCAGCGACGGCGAGTATTGACTTAAACGCGCTTGAACATAACCTGAACCAGATAAAGTCGAAGGCTCCTCATTGCAAGGTAATGTCTGTTGTGAAAGCCAATGGCTACGGACATGGCTTACTGCATATTGCCAAGCATTCAAAAAGCTCTGATGCTTTTGGTGTGGCGCGTATTGAAGAAGCATTACAGCTTCGTGCTGGTGGCATTGTTAAACCTATTTTGTTGCTAGAAGGGTTTTATTCTTCGGGTGATTTGCCAATCTTGGTGACCAATAACATCCAAACAGTCGTGCATTGCGAAGAGCAATTAAGCGCGCTAGAGAATGCAGAGTTGGAAACACCTGTTGTGGTTTGGCTAAAAGTCGACAGTGGTATGCATCGCCTAGGTGCTCGTCCTGAGCAATACCAAAACTTTGTTGAGCGCTTACATCAATGTGCGAATGTCGCTAAACCTCTGCGCTACATGAGCCACTTCGGTTGTGCTGATGAACTTGATAGAGCAACCACCGTTGAACAGACCGAGCTTTTCTTATCGCTCACCGACGGTTGTGAAGGTGAGCGTTCACTTGCTGCTTCAGCGGGTCTATTAGCTTGGCCAGACAGCCATCTTGATTGGGTTCGACCGGGAATTATCTCTTACGGTGTTTCTCCTTTTGCTGATAAATCAGCGCAAGATCTTGGCTTTTATCCTGTAATGACTTTGACCTCGCACTTGATAGCGGTTCGTGATGTTAAAGCGGGTGAAAGTGTGGGTTATGGCGGTAACTGGACCAGTGAGCGAGATACCAAGGTTGGTGTGATCGCGATAGGTTATGGTGATGGTTATCCTCGCACTGCTCCTAACGGCACTCCAGTGTTCGTTAACGGCCGAAAAGTACCGATCGCCGGACGTGTATCAATGGATATGCTAACGGTTGACCTTGGCCCTGATGCGGCAGATAAAGTCGGTGATGAAGCAACATTATGGGGTAAAGATTTACCTTCAGAAGAAGTCGCAGAACATATCGGCACTATCGCTTACGAGCTGGTCACCAAGCTGACTTCGCGTGTTGCGATGGAGTACGTGAAGTAGCTAATGTGAAGTAACTAATGCGAAGTAACTATGGATCCTATAAGTAAATGATGTTCATACGAACGACTCGACACTGGTTAATGTCTGCAATGGCATTACTCGGTGTCAGCTTGTCTTCTCCCGCTGTGAGTGAAGAAAAAGATTCAGCCTTTGTTCCTTTCTATTTTAGTACTGAAACCATGGGTAATACCTTCGGGGTTGCTGGTGTCGCAAAGGGTGTTTGGCAACCTCAAGCTGCTCTGTTTGGCATGGCGCTTTATTCAGATAAAGACAGCTACGTCGGTTTCTTATCAGCCTTTAACTTCGCACTGTCTGAGAACGTGTTGTTCAGTACTCAGATGTACCAAGCTCGCTTTAACGAAAACCCGTATTACATTGGCTCTCAAGGCGATAATGATTCATCCATTGATGATAAAACCATTGCCGACGGCTTAGAAGAAAACTATCAGGTTGAGTTTAAGTATCTGCTGCCTTGGGGCAATGTTGCAGAGCATGGCTTGCTAGGGGCTTTCCAACCTATCAAAGATGTGAGCTTTGCTTCCCCATTAGAGTCTGGTGTCAGTTCGATTGTCTTTACGCCTTTCTATACGGCTCGTGAGCTAGAAGGCTTAAACAATAGCGAACAGGCGACAGGTTTTAGTTTGGCGTTTGATTGGGATAACCGTGATAGCACACGCAACCCAACCAAGGGGTCTCATACCAATCTTGAGTTTACTACCGGCGCTGAAAGTTGGTCTAACGATGACTTATGGCTGAAGTGGACATTCCAAAACAGTCAGTATTTTGCATTGGGTCCTTTGGGGAACTTGTTCGACCAACAAGTCGTGGCATTTGATGTCTATACCGCTGACACACCTACGTGGGGCAACTGTTCAGGGCAAGATTGTGCTCGTCCACCCGAAACAGAACAAGCTCGACTCGGTGGCTTATATCGCTTAAGAGGTTATACCGGAGGCCGTTACCACGGTCGTTCTGCTATTCACTACTCTGCGGAATATCGAGTGCTTCCTGATTGGCAACCACTGGGCGATATCCCACTGATTAACTACTACGATTTGCCTTGGTGGCAGTGGGTGGCGTTTGCTGAAGTCGGCCGTGTTGCTGATGAGTACGATATCAAAACACTGCACACAGACATGAAATGGAGCCTAGGCGGGGCAGTTCGTTTCCAGGTTGAAGGCATTGTTGTACGTGCTGAATTAGCGCGAGGCGGTGATGAAGGGACCTTTAGGGTTATGATAAACCAGCCTTTCTAATTCTGGTTTTACCAACTCGACTCTCTTATATTTTTAAAGGGTGACACATAACTGTGTCACCCTTTTTGTTTTCTACCATTATGTTTGTTAAGCGGTATTTCACTGTTGATACTTAACGTTACTCACCTTGAATGGTCGCAATAACGGTACGGCTTCCACCACAATCTCGGTGTTCACCTAAGTAAATGCCCTGCCATGTCCCCAAAGCTAAACGACCATTGGTAATCGGAATTGTCACACTGGTGCCAAGTGTCGATGCTTTAATGTGAGCGGGCATATCATCATCACCTTCGTAGGTGTGCTTGTAGTAGGGGGCTCGTTCGGGCACAAACTTATTAAAGTGTGATTCCATATCGGTGCGAACAGTAGGGTCTGCGTTCTCATTTAGCGTAAGGCTAGCAGAAGTATGCTGAATGAATAGATGTAATAAACCAACAGACAGTGAATGGATATCGGATATCTGTTGTTCAATTTCATCAGTGATGAGATGAAATCCACGTTTTTGTACGTGTAGGTGTATCGTCTTCTGAATCCACATACGCCATCCTCTATAATGTATTTGGAAAAAAAGTGGTTTAACGCTATCTTTTGAACTTGAATTTATCAGGTTTCGCTCACATTTAATGATGTGAGCGCTAGAGTCAGTACCGATTCTGCTATCAGGAAATCTAATTCTGATTTATCTCAAGGTACCGCTCTTCATATGCGGCATAATACGTCGTGAAAAAAAATTACAAAGAATCTTTCAGTGGTGATGCGATTTGGTCATCATAGAAAAATATAAACTTTCGCCTAATCGGGGGTTCTATTCATCACTTTGGTGACGTCTAGAATAAAACCTACAGTAACATCGGGATAGATACCATGTTGAAAAATATCAACCCAACGCAAACACAAGCGTGGAAAGCTCTAACTGCACATTTTGAGTCTGCTCAAGATATGGATATGAAAGAGCTATTTGCTCAAGATGCAAAGCGTTTCGAGAGCTTTTCTACTCGTTTCGGTTCAGACATCTTAGTGGATTACTCTAAGAACCTTATCGACGCTGAAACTATGCAGCACCTATTTGCTCTTGCGAACGAGACTGAAGTTAAGTCTGCAATCGAAGCAATGTTCGGCGGTGATGCAATCAACAAGACTGAAGGTCGTTCAGTTCTTCACACTGCGTTACGTAACCGTAGCGACAAGCCAGTAATGGTTGATGGCAAAGACGTAATGCCAGCAGTGAACGCAGTACTAGCAAAAATGGAATTGTTCACACACCGTATCGTTTCTGGTGAGTGGAAAGGTTACACAGGTAAAGAGATCACTGATGTAGTTAACATCGGTATCGGCGGTTCAGACCTTGGTCCATACATGGTAACTGAAGCACTTACGCCATACAAAACTCGCCTAAACATGCACTTTGTTTCTAACGTAGACGGCACTCACATCGTTGAGACACTTAAGCCTCTTAACCCAGAAACAACACTGTTCCTAGTGGCATCTAAGACATTTACCACTCAAGAAACAATGACGAACGCACACTCTGCGCGTGATTGGTTCTTGGCTGAAGCAGGCGACTCAGCACACGTTGCTAAGCACTTCGCAGCACTATCAACAAACGCGGCTTCAGTTGCTGAGTTTGGTATTGATACTGACAATATGTTCGAATTCTGGGATTGGGTAGGCGGTCGTTACTCACTATGGTCAGCGATCGGTCTTTCTATCTCACTATCTATCGGCTTCGATAACTTCGCTGAGCTACTCGATGGTGCACACGAGATGGATAACCACTTTGCTTCAACGGAATTTGAAAGCAACATTCCAGTGATCCTTGCGTTAATTGGTGTTTGGTACAACAACTTCCACGGCGCTGAGTCAGAAGCAATTCTACCTTACGATCAATACATGCACCGTTTTGCTGCTTACTTCCAGCAAGGTAACATGGAATCTAACGGTAAATTCGTTGACCGTGAAGGTAACCCAGTAGAATACCAAACAGGCCCTATCATCTGGGGTGAACCTGGTACAAACGGTCAGCACGCGTTCTACCAACTGATTCACCAAGGCACTAAGCTGATCCCATCAGACTTCATTGCTCCGGCTATCAGCCACAACCCAGCATCTGATCACCACCAGAAGCTAATGTCTAACTTCTTTGCTCAAACTGAAGCGCTAGCTTTCGGTAAGACAAAAGAGACAGTAGAAGCTGAATTCCTAGCGGCAGGCAAAACAGCTGAAGAAGTTGCTGAGCTAGTACCTTTCAAAGTATTTGAAGGTAACCGCCCAACGAACTCTATTCTTGTTAAGCAAATCAACCCTCGCTCTTTAGGTAACCTAATCGCGATGTACGAGCACAAGATCTTCGTTCAAGGCGTTATCTGGAACATCTTCAGCTTCGACCAATGGGGTGTAGAACTTGGTAAGCAACTAGCAAACCAAATTCTTCCAGAGCTTGCAGACGATGCACAAGTAACGTCTCACGACAGCTCTACTAACGGTCTAATCAACGCATTTAAAGCGCTGAAAGCTTAAGACTGTTTAAGTAACACCAGTAATAATTGTAAACGCCAACCTTTCGGTTTAATGCCGTTCGGATAAGCATTATTGCTTGAACCTGAACGGATATTTGGCTG